>JAAYKM010000113.1 GCA_012522415.1 Deltaproteobacteria bacterium
GCTCTGATGGATCGGGATGCGTCAATAAGTGGTTGATTGTTTGTCCTTGCGGGCATTGGATTAAGCCCGCCTTGCTGACCGCCTTGCTAAAAAGAACCCGGTCATTCGGGAGCGTTGCACGACTGAAGAGATTTTGGGCTTCGATCCGGGGAAATGGTGTGGATATGCGATACTTCATTTGGTTTCAGAAGGAGAATGGCTATCCCCCTTTGGAATGGCGGGATTCGGCGTTGTCGGATAGATGGGGGTGTATTCTGCTGTTGAACAATGAATTTGGGAAGGTACGGTTATGATTCCTCGTTACTCAAGAGACAAGATGAGCCGGATCTGGGAACCGGAGAATAAATTTCAAACATGGCTGGACATTGAAGTCAATGCCTGTGAGGCCATGGCAAAGTTGGGACAGATTCCGCGGGCCTCACTTGAAGTCATCAAGAGGAAGGCGGCATTCGATGTAAAACGAATTGATGAGATCGAGGCAACGACCAGACATGACGTGATTGCCTTTTTGACATCCGTAACGGAGAAGGTGGGGGAAGACGGCCGTTTCATCCATATGGGGATGACCTCCTCGGATGTTCTCGATACATCTTTGGCAATCCTTATGAAGCAGGCTGCGGAAATACTCCTGGAGGATCTGGATGAGCTCCTCACGGTGCTCCGCGAGAAAGCCATGGAACATAAGGGTACCCTGATGATCGGCAGAACACATGGAATTCATGCGGAACCGATTACCTTCGGTCTGAAGCTGGCCATCTGGTACGAGGAAATGGTCCGGAACCAGGAGAGAATCATTCGGGCAAAAGAGGGAATCAGTTACGGAAAGATTTCCGGTGCCGTGGGCACTTTTTCTTTTATCGACCCCTTTGTGGAGGCATATGTCTGCAAAAAAATGGGGCTGAAACCCGCTCCCGTTGCTTCCCAGGTTGTGCAGAGGGACCGGCATGCCGAATATTTCACCGCGCTCGCGATTACCGCCTCATCCCTGGATAAATTCGCCCAGGAAATCCGTCTCTTACAAAGAACGGAAGTGCGGGAGGCGGAGGAATATTTCCCCCCCGGTCAGAAGGGCTCCTCTGCGATGCCTCACAAACGCAATCCGGTCCTGTCGGAGAATCTTTCCGGTCTGTCACGACTGATGCGCTCTTATGCCATGGCAGCCCTCGAAAACATTTCCCTTTGGCATGAACGGGACATCAGCCATTCATCGGTTGAGCGTATCATCTGTCCCGACGCCACGATTGTTCTGGATTTCATGCTGAGTCGTTTCACTAAGATGGTCGAGACACTCACCGTGTACCCCGAACAAATGCTTGCCAATCTGAATATGACCCACGGCGTTGTGTTTTCCCAGCTTGTTTTACTCAAGCTTATCGACGGGGGTATGACCCGGGAAGGAGCCTATGACGTCGTTCAAAAAAACGCCATGAGGTCGTGGGAAGGGCATCTGGATTTCAAAGAATTGTTAAAGAAGGATCCGGAGGTGAGGTCGTTTCTAACAAAGGGAGAAATCGACGATATCTTCCATGCCGAGCGATTTCTCAAACACGTGGATGTCATTTTTCAACGAGTCTTCGAAAATCAAAGAAGGATCCCGGCTAGATAGTGTATGCGGTTGTTACTGGTTGAAGATGATCTCAAGATCGCCCACTTCATTGTCAGAGGCTTTCGGGAAGCCGGTTTTGCCGTGGACCATGCCGGAGACGGAGAGGACGGCCTGCATATGGCCCTTCATGAACCTTATGACGCCGCCATCATTGATTGCATGCTGCCCAAACTGGACGGGCTGACCCTCATCAGTAAATTACGTCAACACAAGATCGACACACCCATCATCATTTTAAGTGCAAAAAAATCGGTTGAAGACCGGGTCAAGGGACTGGAATGTGGAAGCGATGACTATATGACCAAACCTTTCGCGTTTTCCGAACTTTTGGCCCGGGTGTATGCCCTGATCCGGCGAGCGACAGGGGCAAAGGAAGCGACCCGAATCGAAATAGGTGATTTATCTTTGGATTTAATCAGAAAAGAGGTTATTCGGGACGGGAAAAAGATTGATTTGCAGCCTCGGGAGTTTTCACTTCTGGAATACCTGATGCGAAACGCCGGCCGGGTTGTTTCGAAGACCATGATTATGCAGCATGTCTGGAACTATGATTTTGTCCCCATGACAAACGTCGTTGAGTCAAGGATATGTATCCTGCGAGACAAAATAGATAAGGATTTCGCTCATAAGCTCATTCACACGATTCGCGGAGCGGGATATGTCCTCGAAAATCATTCCTGGGATCCGGAATAAACTGGCCTTTCATCTTACCCTCTGGTACGCCGCCGTCTTTACGGCGTCCTTGCTGGGGGCGTTGTTTGTCATCTATTTCATGATTACCAATGTGAACCAGAAACATGTCGATCAGTGGCTTCTGGAGGAAGCATATGAGGTTGCCGCCACGTTGGCCCTGACCGGCCCTGATTTAAGCCAGGAAACGCTCCAGATTGAGGCGGAAAGAGACGGTATTGATCAAATATTTCTCCGTTTGCTGGATGCTTCAGGAGAGGTCATCGCCAGTTCCGACCCGAAATATTGGCGTAACGCGGAAGTAGACCAGAATGCCTTGAATCGGCTTAAAAACGGGGAGCGGCGTGTATTGGTAACGCAAACCATGCCGGTAAAACCCTTTTCCATCCGGGTTATCTATGAAGCCATCCACTTGGGGCATGTTTTACAGATCGGCGTCCCAATGGAGCAGGAAAACCGGATCATCAGAGCGTTCAATGTGATCATTGCCCCGCTCATGATAATATTTTTGCTGTTATCTGCCGCCGTCGGCTGGTTTATGGCCAATCGTGCCTTATCCGGAGTGGGGGAGGTTACAAAAACGGCATCGGCCATTGCAAAGGGTGATTTTGATCGAAGGGTTCAAATAAAATCAAAGAGTGAAGAAATAGAGCTGCTGGCGTCAAGTTTTAACCGTATGCTGGATCATGTCAGCGGCCTGATGAAAGAATTGAAGGAAGTGACGGACAACATTGCCCATGATCTCAAAACCCCGATTACCCGGATGAGGGTGGCCGCCGAGACGGCAATCGCTCAGGCAGGCTCTGACGGAGACAAGCGAGAGTTGGCGGCCGGTATTGTGGAGGAGTGCGACAACCTGCTCCAGATGATCGATACCATGCTTATGATTTCAAAGGAAGAATCGGGTCTTCTGGGGAAGGGAAAAACCCAGGTCGATATCTCGCGGATTGTCAGGGAGGCTTTTGAACTTTTTTCTCCTATCGCCGAGGAAAAGAAACTTGAGTTCGAAAATTACACCCCCGATGATGTAACCGTGACAGGTGATCTACAGGGGTTGCAAAGAATGATCATCAACCTGTTGGACAACGCGGTCAAATACACGCCCCCGGAAGGGAAAGTGACGGTTTCTCTTAGCAGGGAACAAGACCGGCTTTGTCTGTCCTTGCGTGATTCCGGCATCGGTATCGCCGGGGAAGATTTACCGTACATATTCAAGAGGCTGTACCGTTGCGATGAAAGCCGTTCCCTCCAAGGTTTCGGCTTGGGGTTGAGTCTGGCCCTTGCCGTGGCCCGTGCCCATGGCGGTGATATTGATGTCGCAAGCGAGCCGGGGAAGGGTAGTACCTTTACCGTGATTCTTCCCGCCCCCCCTTCTGCCTGATCCACGAGTATCGTATTATGTCGGGTCCCTTGCGATTCAAGCATACCCATGCGGCCTTGATCCGATTTCATTTCATAAACCGCCAGTCCCCTCGTACATTATTCGGGAAAAACCTCCAAACATTACCAAATTATAATCATCACATAATCTTCACGTAAGCTTCGCATGCTACACAATAACTGATGAATCAGTATTGCCAAGCAAATCATGCATGGACCGGATGACCCGGCAAGCATGCGAAGAAAAGTTCCTCATTCAGAAATACTCCGCCCTTATCTGGCGCTTTCGTACCTTCTCCTGCTGTTGAATGCGTCGGTTTACCTGAGGCATCACCATTATACAGACGCTTTGCCGATGCTGTTTTCCGTGGCCGTTTACCTGAGCTACAGTTTTCTGTACCTCCTGCCCGTTATTCTGGTTTTGTCCGTGATTAACATTTCCCTCTCTCTTCCCCTTGTTTCCGGTTTCTTATCTAGGATAAATATCGATCCCCCGTGGGTCTTGTACATTCCCGCTGTTCTTTTGACGTGGATTCTCCAGGTCATGATTTACGCTGATGGTTTCATTTTCCGTTTCTACAGTTTTCATATCAATGGTTTTGTGTGGAATCTGGTTTTCACGCCGGGCGGGATTGAGTCCATGGGTGGTGATGTGACCACCTTTGCATCCTTTGGGGCCATCGCCTTTGGATTTTTCATCCTGCAGCTTGTTCTGCTTGTATTACTACGGTTTCTCGAACCGATCCGACGATTCTGTCTGGGCTTGTTCAACCGTCGCTTTTTGGCGCTATCCTCTTCCTTTCTGTTGCTTTTAATGGCCTTGCAAAGCGTTGTCTACGGGGTGGCCAATCTCTATGCCTACACCCCCGTCATGAACGTTTCCGATGACTTTCCTCTCTATGTTCCCCTCACGTTCAAACGACTGGCAAGATCAGTCGGCGTGGAGCCTGAGAAAAAGGCGGGCTTTCAATTTAACCAGAAGACGACCCGGATTTGTTACCCCCTGGCGCCGATCCAAGAAAAAACACAACATCATAAGTACAATATCGTTTGGTTGGTCGGGGAATCTCTGAGATCGGATATGATGAACCCGGAGGTCATGCCGGAAACTTGGGCCTTTTCCCGGAAGGCGGTGTGTTTTGCCAATCATTACGGGAGCAGCAACGGTACCCGCCAGAGCCTGTTTTCGATGTTCTATGGCCTTTATGGGAATTACTGGTTCAGCTTTCTGAAAGAACGCAGGGGGCCGGTTGTTATGGATGTTCTTCTCCGCCAGGGGTACCAGATAAACCTGTTTAGCAGCGCCCGTTTCAGTTACCCCGAGTTCAATAAAACCGTTTTTGCCCAGGTTCCGGAAACACTGTGTCACGATCTCAGCGAGTTACCTCCCGGGCAGGGATGGCAGCATGACCGGGAGAATGTAACCCGGATGCTTGATTTCCTCGATAGACGAGACAAGAAGCTGCCTTTCATGACCTTTATATTTTTCGAATCTCCCCACGCGAGGTATTACTTCCCTCCCGAGAGCATTATCAGGAAACCTTATCTGGAAGACTTCAACTACGCTACGATGAATCCCAATCGGGACATGCCACTGATAAAGAACCGCTATATCAATTCCTGTCATCACCTGGACAGCCAGTACGGCCGGGTGATCCGTTACCTGGAAGAGCATGATCTTCTTGACTCCACGATTGTAATCCTTACAGGGGACCATGGAGAGGAATTTATGGAAAAAGGCCACTGGGGCCACAATTCCAGTTTTGTGGAAGAGCAGATCCGGACACCTCTGGTGTTGTGGGTGCCGGGCCTGGCTCCTCGACAGGTGAACCGTATAACATCACACGTCGATATTCCGGCAACCTTGATGCCTTTACTCGGCGTGACAACGCCTGTGGAGCGCTACACCCATGGATCTGATCTTCTGGCTCCCCAGGGGAAACCATACACGATCATGGCCGACTGGCACGCTCTTGCCTACTTGGATGGAGAGTATAAGGCGGTTTTCGGATATAACGGCATGACCATGAACAAGAAGGTAACGACGAAAAACGATATGGTTGTCGAAGATCAGGAGGGGTTTTATCGGAGCCGCGGACCCATATTTCTGGAAATCATGAAGGAATTGGGCCGATTCAACAAATAGGCGTTACATATCTGAAGAAACACTGTAGAACGGGAAGTGGGTGCTCAAGACGAATACGATGCCGACAACCGAGGATGTGGCCCTGAAGTACAAAAAC
The DNA here is from genome assembly GCA_012522415.1 of Deltaproteobacteria bacterium. Taxonomy (NCBI): domain Bacteria; kingdom Pseudomonadati; phylum Myxococcota; class Myxococcia; species Deltaproteobacteria bacterium. The sequence continues at coordinate 5,920 of JAAYKM010000113.1, forward strand.
TTGTGGAGGGTGGAGCAGATATTCCGGGACATGAAGTCGACTCTGGCCCCCCGGCCGAGGCAGGAAAGGTTGTTCATGTTTATGGCGGGGGGATCCCTTTACCTGCTTTATTCCGTTTTCTGCTTCCTGACGATACGGGTATCCTTCAGCCAGTTTACATCGTCTTTCGCCGGATAATCGAGGTTGTAGTGCAGTCCCCGGCTTTCCTTGCGCATCATGGCGCATTCCACGATCAACGTGGCGACTGTGGTTATGTTACGAAGTTCAATGAGATCCTTGGTGATGAGGAAATTATGATAGTACTCATTGATTTCATTGGAAATCATCTCGATTCTCCGTTTGGCCCGGGCCAGACGTTTGTTGGAGCGGACAATTCCCACGTAATTCCACATACACCGCCGGATTTCATCCCAATTATGTGAGACGACCACCGATTCATCGCTTTCGGTCGCGCCCCGCGGATCCCATGGTGGTATGTCGACGTTGCTTTGAGCGTTTCGGGCGAAAAGCTCGACGATCTTTATAAAGGCGCGGTGAGCGTAAACGACTGCCTCCAGGAGAGAATTGCTGGCCAGCCGGTTTGCCCCGTGGAGGCCCGTGCAGGAAACCTCGCCCAAAGCGAAAAGCCTGTCAATATTAGTCTGGCCGTAATGATCGACGTCGACACCGCCGCAAAGATAATGGGCCGCGGGCACAACCGGAATCTGGTCGGTCGTGATATCGATGCCATATTCCAGGCATTTCCCGTAGATACCGGGAAAGCGATCTGTAATGAAATCCCGCCCACGGTGGGTGATGTCTAAAAGGACATACTCATCGCCTGAAATCTTCAACTCCGTGTCGATGGCCTGGGCGACGATATCACGTGGCGCAAGGCTTTCCATGGGATGATATTTCTTCATGAAGGCCGAACCGTCTTGCAGGCGGAGGATGCCCCCTTCACCGCGAACCGCTTCGCTGATCAGGAATGATTTGGCTTCCGGGTGGAAGAGGCAGGTCGGGTGGAACTGGATCAACTCCATGTTGGCAACTTCCGCGCCTGCCCGGTAAGCCATCGCAATGCCGTCGCCCGTGGCGATATCGGGATTGGTCGTGATGAGATAGACCTTTCCCGCTCCTCCTGTGGCCAAAATGATGAAGCGGGCCTGGAAGGTATGCACGTCGTTGTTCTGAATATCGTAAACATAGGCCCCGAGGCAACGGTCCCTTCCTGCGGGGGATTCCTGCCGCGTCAACCTTGATTGCAGGATCAAATCGATGGCGATGTGGTTTTCGAAGATGCGGATATTCGGGCGTTTGCTTGCTTTTTCATGAAGGGCGCGCTCAATTTCCCGGCCTGTCAGGTCCTGGGCGTGGATAACCCGTCGCTTGGAGTGACCGCCCTCGCGTTCCAGGTCATATCCGGAAGAGGAACCATTTGCCGATTTGGTGAAATTGACGCCCCATTGCACCAGTTCCCGGATACGATCCGGCCCCTCGCTGACCACGAAGCGAACCGTATCTTCCCGGCAAAGACCACCGCCGCAAATGAGGGTATCGCGAATATGGTCTTCGAAGCTGTCTTCCTTGTCCAGAACCACGGCAATGCCACCTTGCGCGTAGTTGGTGCTTGATTCGGACTTTTCTTTTTTTGTCACCATGGTGACCGAGCCCAGAATCGACGCCTTGATAGCGAAAGACAATCCGGCGATTCCGCTGCCCAGCACGAGGAAGTCGGAAGTGAAGTCCATAAGGCTGTCCTTGACTGAAAAAGATGATTTACAAACCCTTGACGTTTATATATACAATTTTTTAGTCTTTTGTAAAAAGGAAATATGGGATATCAACAATGATTGTTTTAGGAATTGAGTCATCATGCGATGAAACAGCGGCGTCCGTCGTTCTGGATGGACGGATAATGCTGTCGAACATCATTGCCTCCCAAATAGATGTACACCGGAAATACGGCGGTGTGGTTCCGGAAATTGCTTCCAGGAAGCATGTGGAAGCGATCGTTCCCGTGATCCTAGAGTCTCTGGAGGAAGCGGACGTAACCCTGGAGCAGATCGACGGCGTTGCCGTAACCTGCGGCCCCGGTCTGGTCGGCTCGTTGTTGGTCGGTTTGTCAACAGCCAAAGCCATCGCCTATGCCCGGCAAATTCCCCTTGTGGGGGTCAATCATCTGGAAGGTCATATCGCCGCGGTTTTCCTCATGGAAACGCCGCCGGAGCTCCCGTTCATAGCCCTGGTCGTTTCCGGCGGCCACACAAATATCTACCTCGTGACATCCGATGGAAGGTACAATCTAAAGGGCCAAACGAAGGACGACGCGGCGGGTGAAGCCTTCGACAAAGCCGCGAAGATGCTGAACATCGGTTATCCCGGGGGGGTGGTCATCGACGGGATGGCCCGAAATGGCGATCGCCGCAAATACGATTTCCCCCGGGCCATGCGGGATGTCAACGATTTCAGCTTCAGCGGGTTGAAAACCTCGCTTCTGAACATGCTCAAAAAGCGATCATCACCTTTTACAACGGAAGAATTGAACGACGTTGCGGCAAGTTACCAGGAAGCGATTGTCGATGTTCTGGTCGAAAAGACTCTGCGCGTGGCCGGGCAGTCGGGGACCCGGCGTGTTGTCGTCTGCGGTGGTGTGGCGTCCAACAGCCGTTTGCGAGCGCGCTTCAGAGAGGACGGAGAAAAAGAGAACATTGAAGTGTTCGTTCCCCCGCCCGTTTTATGCACGGATAACGCCGGAATGATCGCCGCGGCGGGTTATTTACTCTTGAAGCAGGGCATCCTGTCAGGTCTGGACTTGAACGCCGTCTCGCGCTGGCCCGCAAACATTTGCTGACAGGACCGGCAACAGGAAGCCGACTTTTGAAGAAATACCTTCTCCGTTTTTATAACCGTTTTATCAGCCTGAGGGGAGAACCCAAAAACATTGCCATGGGTTTCGCCATGGGTGTTTTTATCGGGGTGACGCCGACGATTCCCTTTCATACGAGCTTGCTGGTTGTCCTCGGTCTGGCTTCGCGTCAGAACATCACTTCGGCCTATATCGGTGCCTGGGCAATTTCCAATCCCCTGACAATCGCCCCATTTTATTTTTTGCAATACCGGATGGGCAAGTACCTTCTGGGGCTGGAAGGCAAGTCTTTGGTGTTGAAAGATTATTCTATCATGAGTCTTATGAACTTCGGATGGGATGTAACGCTGCCTCTTCTCACCGGGGGTATTATTATGGCACCTTTTTTTGCCGTACCCGCATACTTTGCGGCCCATCGGGTTGTACTGGCCACACGGAGGAGAAAACAGCGTCATGTCAACGACCCTTAGATTGCTAAGATCACATCATGTCCGCCCGCGCAAGCAATATGGCCAGTCTTTTCTAACGGAAGATCATATATTCCGAAAGATCGTCGCCGCCGGCGATTTATCGCCGGAAGATACGGTGGTCGAAATCGGGTCGGGTCTTGGGGTCATGACAAGAATGCTTGCGAACGTTGCGGCAAAAATCATCGCCGTGGAAATCGATCCCCATTTGACCGACATTCTTCGGAACGATTTGAAAGATACCGAGAATGTCGAAATCGTACAACGGGATATCCGAACTTGTGATTTATCAGAGTTTGCGCCGAGGGCGCCGACAGAAAAAATCAAGGTGATGGGAAATATTCCCTACAACATTACATCGGAAATCCTGTTTCATCTGATCAAGTTTCGGAATTCTATTTCCGATGCCGTTCTGCTCATGCAGCAGGAAGTTGCAGAGAGATTGGTAGCGGAGCCGGGTACAAAAGCCTATGGTATTCCTTCCGTGATTTTTTCCATGTTTTCCGATCTAGAGATTATCTTCCCCGTTTCAAATCGGTGCTTTTACCCGAAACCGGCGGTTCAGTCCGCCGTGCTGCGACTGGTTTTCCTCGACACGCCTCGATTTTCCCTGAAGGATGAGGCATTTTTTCGTCTCCTGGTTCGTGCCACGTTTGCCAGGCGCCGGAAAACCCTGTTGAACAATCTGAAAGTATTCCGGGAATACGGGAAAAATCTTGATGAAACCCGAGCGATCCTTGCCGATTTGGGTATCGATGGCTCCCGCCGGGCGGAAACCCTTTCATCGAAGGAGTTCGCCAATCTCGCGAATGCGCTGGCCCTGAGTGACTTGCGCGGCCCTTTGTCGTGACCCCAAGATAGAAGGCTGCGTTTGTCTGATAGCCGGGGGTGAAAAGAACATCCTCCCCGTCCAGGCAGCTCCGGACGCCCTTACACGGATCATTCGTGTGCCGACTCTCGGGTGTTCCATCCCGCCGCACTTCCCGCACCTGGAAATCCACCGTGTAGACCTGCCCGAAGCGATCCTCGTAGTGCGCGGGGAAGTCCCGTAAATGCCCCGCCGGCTCTTCCACCCCGTGTGGTAAACCTTGATCGTTTCCACCGTCGTCATGGAGGCATGCGGGTGGATGATGATATCGCTATGAAAGAAGAGAATCCTCTCCATGTTGCCGGGACAGGCTTTTGCGAAGGCGAAAATGCTTTTTAGAGCCCGGGTGGAAGCGCTTTCCCGTTTTCCCGTTTCCGTGGGTTGGCATTCGGGTGGCGGTTCAGGGTGTATGTAATAATTCATTGACGCTGACGATCTCCCTCATGTAGTCATTGGTACAGGGGAAAATATTGTCGGCCCTCAGCCAGACATCTACAGTGGCTTAAGAGATTAAAAAAATGGGTGAGGTGGGTCAACACGGCGATGCAGGGGGAAAAAGATATGACTGAAGAGGGTTTTGTTGATTATTACGAGTTGCTGCAGTTGAATCCGAACGCGGACGGCGACACCATAGAACGCGTATTCAGGCACCTGGCGAAAAAATATCACCCCGATCACCCCAGTTCGGGCGACGAGGACCGCTTCCGCTTGATCCTCAAAGCATATCGGACCTTGTCCAACCCCGATGTAAGCAGCCAGTTCCGATGCCAGCCATCAGAATTACTGGAACACGAAGTGGATTGTGGTGGCGGAGGCCGGAACAGGCAACGCCTTTGCCGACGACTGGGAAATGCGCGAAACTCTCCTGTCGCTTTTATACGTTCAGCGGCGGCGCAGCATGAACAATCTCGGGCTGGGTGAATATGAACTGGCTCGTCTGCTTGGCCAGCCCCTGGAAATAATCGAGTTTCATCTCTGGTATTTGAAAGCGAAGGACTGGGTGGAGCGCCTTGACACCGGACAGCTGGCGATCAGCGCCGCCGGGGTCGATCAGGTTGAGCAAGGCAAACTATCAGCTCCGGCCGGAAAATTTGCTCACGGCGCCTGTCGACAAGGAGTCGGGCAGGGAAAAGTAGCAGGCGCCGGGCCGATCAGAATGCCTGCATGGACATCAAACACCCGGGTCGTCTGCAGACCAGCACTCTGACCATGGATGTGCGCCCTCAAACCCGCAAACGATCCGAGGGGAAAACGGATTGCATGGGCGAGGGCTCTTGAATATGACAAATTGCGACGGCCTTCCCGCCCCGCTTTTGATAACCTGCGGGGAAGCACCGCGTGTTGAAATAATGGCATAACCCGGATCGTACGGAGAGAAAATGAAGCTCAGTTCAAAAGAATTCGAGCAGGTTGTCAGGGATGCAATAGACCGTATTCCCGAGGAAATTCAGGCACACTTGACGAATGTAACCATTACGGTCTTAAAAAGGCCCTCCCGGGACATGTTGGTCGAATGGGGTATGGAGGCGGAAGAGGAGTTGCTGGGGCTTTACGAGGGGGCTTCGTTGCTGGAGCGCTCGATCCTGGAACCATCGCTGTACCCCGATACCATTTTCATTTTTCAGGAACCCTTGGAACGAATGTGCGAAACCCGTGAAGAGCTGGAACGGGAAATCGAAGTCACCGTCGTCCATGAAGTCGGACACTTCCTGGGTATGGACGAGGAACGACTGGTCGAACTGGGGTACGATTGAAAGCAGACAACGGAAGATGTTCTGCAGTTCCGGCGATACGGGTGTTTCTTTGCGAAACCGTTGTTCACAATTATACACCCGTCTCTCGATATCATCCTCACCTGAATATGTGCCGGCTGGTATTTCAATAAAGGTCCCTATCTCCGGGATTTCCTGTAAGGATGAGCTTCAAGTATTTTCCCGATGGTATGGGCCGTTGAACATACCCCTCCTTCTGCATGATGATCACGATAAATTTCCATAGATCCTGTATGTGACACCTGGTACCTCAAAATAATTTAAAGAAAGGTCAGGATAACTTTCTGATATTTAGGCCTGTTTCCGGGTGTTTGAATCATATTTTGAAAGATTGGGCTCATATCGCCAGGTTTCGATGGTTTAAGCATCTCTAAAGTATTTTTTGATGTTGCCGATAAAGATGTTCAAAACTCAAAGAGTTGCTGAAAATGGATTACCTTACATCCTCCAGTTGAAAAGGGTGTCAAGGAGGTTGTGCTCTTCGTTCATTCCATCGGGAAATCATAAAAATTGCAGGGGGAAATCGACTATGAAGGGAACTTTGAGGACGAAAATCATTGCTCTGACTTGCTTATTCTTCATCATGATCCTGGTTATCGGTATCACGACCATCCTCGTCGTCCAAAACAGAGTCATCACAACAGCCCATGAAAAACTTTCGGGCGATTTGGCCATGGCCGTCGCTTATGTGGATGCGGTGTATCCGGGCTCCTGGTCAATCGGGGAAGGGAAACTCTTCAAGGGTGAAGCAGAGATGAGCGGCAATTTTGCTATTGTTGACTCAATAGGCCGGCTCACTGGCGATACGGTAACACTCTTTCAGGGTGATACCCGGGTTGCCACAAACGTAAGAACCTCTTCAGGTGACAGGGCTGTGGGAACCCAGGCTTCCCAGGAAGTCATTGAGGCAACCCTCAAAGACGGCAGAACCTATATTGGTAAGGCCAACGTTGTCGGAACCTGGAACCAGACTGCTTATGCGCCCATCAAGAACGGTGGGGACGAAATCATCGGAATGTTTTATGTTGGTGTACCCAACACACGTTATAATGAAATCAGCCGGAGTATTGGCGGTATCATTGCGATGATGGGTATTGTCGGTTTGGTGATTGTCGGCATCCTTAGCTATTTCATTATTCGCACCACCACCGGCGCACTCAACCAGGTGATTGCTGGTCTGGGTGAGGGGTCGGAACAGATTGCCACGGCATCGAACCAGGTTGCAGCCTCGAGCCAGCACCTGTCCGAATCGACCTCGGAAGCGGCGGCGTCGTTGGAAGAAACGTCTTCTTCCCTGGAGGAACTGTCATCGATGACCCGGCAGAATGCGGAAAACGCGCAGTTGGCCAACGACATGATGTCCAAGGAAGCGGCCACGAACTTCCAGTTGATCATAGAGCGGATGGGGACGATGGAAAACGCTATGCAGGCGTCCGTGAAGGCCAGTGAAGATACGGCGAAGGTGATTAAGACTATCGACGAAATAGCTTTCCAGACGAACCTGCTGGCGCTGAATGCCGCGGTGGAAGCGGCCCGAGCCGGAGAGGCCGGAGCTGGATTCGCCGTGGTGGCGGACGAGGTGAGGAACCTGGCGATGCGGGCCACGGAGGCTGCGAAGAACACGCAGGACCTCATCTCGAATTCGACGGGACGGATCAGGGAGGCGACGTCCACGTTTGAGCAGGTGAACGAGGCGATGGATAAGAATGCCGATATTGCCAGGAAGGTAACGGAACTGGCTGCTGAGATTGCCGCAGCATCTCAGGAACAGGCGCACGGGATCGGCCAGATCAATGTTGCCGTGACCGAGATGGACAAGGTGACGCAGCAAAATGCGGCCAGCGCCGAGGAATCGGCCAGCGCATCCGAAGAGATGAACGCACAGGTCGAGCAGATGAAGGTTTATGTGGGTGAGCTGATGGCGGTGGTCGGCGGTCGGCTTGGGAATCAACGGTCCGTAGTACCTCTCCGGAAACCCGTGAAATCCCATCCGGCGCATTTCCCTTCCGAGGCCGGACGGGGCCGGATCGTGACCCTTTCAGGCCATAAGGGCAAGGAAGTCCGCCCCGACCAGGTTATCCCGTTGGAGGAAGAGAATTTCAGAGACTTTTGATTTGCACATCCTCCCCAGCCGGCGCTACAGGCCTGTCCTCGCCCAGGGGCACAATTCCCGGCTTGGTCAACGCCGACGAAAGATGTTGTTGACTTCCAACGCAATAGGGACATTGGTATCCCATCGAGCTGGCATCATTCGACCCGCAGGCAGTAACCAAACCGCGCGCCTGAACCGTAACGTTAGATGTAAGGAACAAAGATGAATGAGCAGCACAGCAAGTGGCAAACCAAGGAGATTGCAGAAACCTTTGTGGAAGGGGTCCGAGGAGCTATTCCTGGTGCAAAGCTCCAGCTGGAAGTTATCAGCAAGATTACAAGTGCCTGGTGCTCTCAGCCATCCAGGATTCTGGATCTGGGTTGTGGAGATGGAATTCTCGGTCGTATGCTCCTCGAAGAGTATACTGAAGCACGTGTGATATTTGCCGATTTCTCCGATCCTATGCTGGAAAAATTACGGATAAAAATCGGCAATAATCAGCGCGTAAAAGTCATCAATGCAGATTTCGCAACGTCGGACTGGGCTAAGGACATGGAGTTGGAAAAGCCTTTTGATATCATCGTCTCGGGGTTTGCCATTCATCATCAGCCGGATGGGAGAAAGATGGCGTTGTACGCCGAGATCTTTTGTCTTCTCAGAAATGGCGGGATTTTCCTGAACCTCGATCAGGTCAGTTCAGCTACCCCTTCAGTAAATGAACTTTTCGACAGCTTCTTTCTCGACTATATTCGGCGTTTCCACGAAAATGCCAAGTTGAATATAACCATGCAAGAGATCGAAGACGCATTTTTTCAGGACAAGAAGGAGAATATTCCGGCACCAGTCGAAAGACAGTGCCAGTGGCTCAGCGACATAGGTTTTGAAGATGTGGATTGCTTCTTTAAAACCTTTGAGTTGGCTCTGTTTGGAGGACGGAAAACATCCAACAATAGCATCCAGGCGGACACGGCTGCGCCGCGTCTCTGATTCCCTCGTTGTGCTTTAAGAATGGAGATAAAAAACTATGGATGAAGCCCCAAAATTACATGACTATATGCTGCCTGTATTGAAAGTCTTTGCTGATGGCGAGGAACATCTATACAAGGAGATACCTGCATATCTCGAAAATGGATATTCTTTGTTGGAGTCCGATCGACCAAACAGGGCCAGAATAATGATTAATAATTCGATAGGTCAATTTGTGAAAGCTCTCATTCTTGAAAAAACAGGACAGCAAAAGTTTAAAATAACACCTCGTGGTTTGGCATTACTTGA
>JAAYKM010000114.1 GCA_012522415.1 Deltaproteobacteria bacterium
CATGTTCACGGGCGCCACATTCGTTTTCACAGGTTTCGATCAGGCGGCCGGCGAGCTTGTAGAGCAGGACGGTCTGCTTGACCAGGTTGCGGCTGGTTTCAGCCAGCGACGCGAGACGGTTCACCGCCTTTTTCAATTCACCGTTGGTGGTTTTCTGTTGCTGCCATGCCGCCTGCTGCTTGCTGACACTTTTACGGAAAGACTCCGCATCCGCCTTGAACAGCAGGATGGCATCATCCAGTTCTTTGAGCGCCTCAAGGGCGGGCGAGTCCTTGGTCAGTGTCTTGAGGAAGGGTTCGATACTTCCGCGCAGCGTGGCCAGCGCGCCATTGAAATCGGGCAGCGGTTTGACCGTTTCGCCGTTGTCGTCTTTCATCGTGAAACAAGCCGCGCCCTCGGCCAGCATGCGCTGACAGTAGCCCGCCACCAGGTCGAGGTAGCGCCCGGTCTCGCCCCGGTAGAGCCGGACGATGGCCAGGAGGTTCTGCTCCTGCTCGGGAGAAAAATCGTAGATCTTGCGTGTCACCTTGCGGTAAACGTTTCGCGCGTCGATCATCAGCACCTTGTCGCGGAGCGCTTCCGGCTTATCCCGATCAACAAACCAGAGTTCGCAGGGCACGGTGCGGGTATAGAAAAAGTTGGAGCGGATGGCAATCATGACATCCACGTCACCGGTTTCCACCAGCTTCTGACGCACCTTGGCTTCGTCACGTCCGGCGCTGGAGGCCTGGGAGGACATGACAAACCCGGCCCGGCCCTGTTTGTTCAGATAGCTGTAAAAATAGCTGATCCAGACGTAGTTGCCGTTGGAGACCTTTTCTTTTTTATTGACCCCGGGCAGGCCGAAGGGCAGGCGAGGATCGCTCGTCACCTTGTCGGCATCGATTTCATCCACGTTGAACGGGGGATTGGCCATGACAAAATCAGCCTTGCGCAGCAGCTCGTGGGGGTCTTCATAATAGGTGATGGCTCTCTGGATCTTGCCTTCCAGGCCATGCACCGCCAGGTTCATCTTGGCCAGGCGGATGGTGGTGGCGTTCTTTTCCAGGCCGTAGAAGATAAGTTTCCTGGCGGGGATTTCGTGTCGCCGTTCCACCACCCGGGCGCTCTGCACGAACATGCCGCCCGAGCCGCAGGCCGGATCCAGCACGATGCCGTGAACAGGTTCGATGACGTTGGCGATGAGGGAAACCAGCGAGACCGGGGTAAAGAACTCGCCGGCGTCATGAGCCTTCTGATCGGCGAACTGGGTGAGGAAATACTCGTAGATGCGGCCGAAGACATCCCCGGAAACATGTTTGAGCTCCTCGGGATTGAGCGTGCGCAGAAGCTGGCCAAGCACCGCGTTGTCCAGTTCCTGGTACTCGCTTTTGGGCAGGACATCGCGCAGGCTTTCGTAGTCGGCTTCAATGGACTCCATGGCGCTGATGATGGCCCGGGCGCGGTCCACGCCGTCGGGCAGGGCCACAAGCGTATCAAACTGGGCCTCGGGCTGCAGGAAGATGGCACTTTTTTGAGAAAAATCTTCTTTGCGCAGCGGCCGGGTTTTGCCGCCGCGCGTGGGCAAGTTGGCCACGATATCGTCCCTAACGGCAAGATAGCGGCTGTAGGCGTGGCGCAGAAAGATCAAGCCCATTACGGGCAGAAAATATTCGTTGCTGGCGTAATTGGAGTTGGCCCGCAAGGTGTCAGCAGCGCTCCAGAGCCGGTTTTCAATGGCTTCAATGTGTTCAAGCTGGGCCATGGACTACCCATTCTTTTCCAAATAGATTTTGTGCAGCGTCTTGCCTTTTTTACCCAGGCTGAGCAACAAATTCTCGATTTTTTCCATTGCCAGCGGCGAAGGCCTGGCGCGATTGTTTTCCCAGCGGTTGATCGTGGGGAAGGTCACCCCCAGCCTTGCCGCGAATTTTTCCTGAGTCAGACCGGTCAGTTTCCGCAGCTCACGGACCAGATTCGCCATACTGTGCTGCTCGTCCAATGTATTTCTCCTTGGTGGATTTCCTGATGTATTGACGGAACCATTCATGATGTCAGATTGATCACTTGACATATCATCCATAGGGCCGCAAAAGTCAAGCGCGACTTTGAAATTCTTACGGAAATTTTGTCCGCCACCGCAATTTCAAATCCCGACCGCCACCCGACATGTAAGTGCCATGGGAGTAGACACGAAAAATAATAACGATCGAACATTTCTCATCGACTATTTGGCGGAAAGGAACCTTTCACTTCGCCTCTCCTATTACCGCCAATGAATAGAAAACGCCGCGATACCTGAGGGTAGCGAATACGCAAATTCAGAGAATCGACAAGAACAGCGAGATGGGGCCTTGCCGGGATTGGCCTGCGGAACATATTGCCCGCAATGTGGACTTTCAAAATATTTACTTTCCGCATGATTTTGATCTTTTTGTGGGCGGCGTTCGCGGCGGATGCGGGTTGAAGAGAACCAGAATAAATCGGTGATCCTGCCTTTTGTCACCATTACAGTATCAGGATATACCTGAGGCTATACACGAACATATCCCGTATTGTCTATTTTATCATTATATAATAATTTGGAGAACATCGGTAAATAGCTGAAGTAAAAAAGGAGGTCAGTCATGAGCAGCAAAAGCGAACCAGTAAATCAGGGTAGACGGAATTTTGTCAAAACATCTTTGGCAGGCGCGGCAATCGTCGGTTCCGCGTTAGCCGGAAATGGCCTAAGTGGTGTGCAATCCGCCCACGCAAGCAACAAAAGGACCTTTATCACCAATGGAAAATTGATTGCACCAGACGGAATTATCGATGGCGTGTCTATTGCCGTTGAGAATCAAAAGATCGCTTTTTTGACGACGGAGAAGATTGGTCCCAATGCAGGGGAGATCATCGACGCAAAAGGCAATTACGTCATGCCCGGCATTATTGATGTTCACACGCATGTCGGTGCTTTTCGGCCATTTGAGGACGATCTCAAATCAGAGAGTGCTGCGGCAGCCGCGGGGGGTGTCACAACATTTTACCACTATATATTAGAGGGTTTGGGTTCGCCGACGGGTTCCATGGCATCAAGAATAGACTACTATATCGACGCCGTGAAAAGTCTATCCACTGTCGACATCGGCTTTCATGGTACCTGCATGACGGAAACGCATTTGAAGGATATAAAAACATGTGCTGACCGTGGATTGAAAAATCACAAATTTTTCATGGCTTACAAAGGCGATGAGATGAAAAGGGTGGGCATCGTAGGCATCGATCTTCCCTACCTCTATAGAGGAATGGAGTGCATCAGGGACATCGGCGGTATGACCATGGTGCATGCGGAAAATTATGAGCTGATGAAATTATTCGGCAAGAGATATTCAAAAAATACCTTCTTCGATTTCAATAAAGGGCGGCCTCCCATTACCGAGGCGGTCGATGCCGACACAGCTTGCAGAATGTCGAAAGAAGTTGGGGTTCCCCTTTATATCGTACATGTCGGATGCGGAAAAGTTCTGGATATTGCAAAGAGATTCAGAGACCAGGGGCACGAGGTATATCTGGAAACGGGACCAAGGTATCTGACCATTGACCAGGAAGGAAAAATGTGCAAGAGGCCCTGGCTCGCAAAAACGACACCCGCCTATAAAACGCCGGAAGATATGGAGAGGCTGTGGGAGGGAATAAAGAGCAATGAGTTCAACACGGTAGCGACTGACTCTGCATGCATGAATGAAAAGGAACACGTAGGCGATGGCAATATTGTAAAAATGTTGCCGTCCTGGCAGGAAATGCCGACGATGCTGCCCATGATGATTTCCGAGGGTTATCACAAGGGTCGCATGTCTCTCAATCAAATCGCAAATTATCTGTGTTACAATCCTGCTAAAGTATTTGGAATTTATCCGCAAAAAGGATCCTTTAATCCGGGAACAGACGCAGACTTTGTCATCGTTGATATCAACAAAAAGCAGAAGATTTCCGGGAACATGTCCCCATCATATTGTGATTTTTCCCCTTACGACGGCTGGGAATTGAAGGGTTGGCCCATCCTGACCATGGTTAGGGGCAAAATAGTCATGAAGGACGGCAAGGTGATAAGCAACCCGGGTTGGGGGCGTGCCGTGAACATAGCCTGAGGGTCGGTGATGAACGCGTAAAACACGCAAGCCGATGGGTCACAGGTTCCATATTCAAGGACAAATCAATTCAGAAAAAAGAGGATGGGATAGCACGCGGCTCCCCTTGCCGTATGCTATCCTTCTTCGACTTTACCCCCAACATCTGGCCATATTCAGATGGAGCCTTCCCTGTTATTAACCCCCCTTCCCGAAATTCCAGATCCGCTAAGCTGAGCCGATCTTGCCGCATCCAGGTCCGGATATCTCGCTCCTGCCTCCACTTTGAGGCGTTACCTGGATCTGCGCACTGATTCGTTCCTTCAAGGCGGGTACGTGTGAAATGACGCCGATCAGCTTACCGTCCTGCTGCAAGCCCGCGAGGGTTTCCAAGGCGGTGTCAAGGGTTTCCTCGTCCAGGGTGCCAAAGCCTTCATCCAGGAACAGCGAGTCCACCCGGACGTTCCTGCTCGCCATGTGGGATAAACCCAGCGCCAGGGACAGGCTGACGATAAAACTCTCGCCGCCGGAAAGGTTCTTCGTGGAACGAATCTCCCCAGCCTGATAGTTATCGACCACGTTAAGATCCAGGGGCTGGGTATCGTCACGGATCAGTAAATAGCGATCGGTCATTTTCTGCAGTTGCCGGTAGGCGTGACCAATCATCATTTCGAAGGTCAGCCCCTGGGCAAAATTGCGATACTTCTTGCCGTCGGCGGAACCGATCAATGCGTGCAGGTTTTCCCACCGGCGGCACTCTTTTTTCCGGGCCTCGATGGCGGTCTGCTTCTCTTTTATCCGTTCTTTTGCAGCCGCATTCTCACTTAGCCTGTGCTTGAGACCGGCAAGGATATCCCGCAGCTCTTTCAGGCCTTCCTCCTGCTCTTTGAATTGCGGTTCGAGTTCTTGCAGCGACGTGTCCGTGAGCCTGCGGGCCATTTCCGTGGCCAGGCGCGTTTCCCGATCCTTCTGTCTGGCCTTCAGGTCTGTCCGGCGCTCATCCAGTTCCTTGGCCCTGGCCGTCAGCTCCGCCCGAGATTCAGAGGGTAATATAGCCGCCAGAAATTGTTCTTCATTGGAAAAGCCAACGGGCGCCAGCGCCGCGGTGAATTCAGTTTCCAGCCTTTTCAGCGCCGGCTCTCGCTGGTCGATACCTTTCTTCAGCGATTCGACGCGGGCCTTCGCGGTATTCCAGTTTTGCCGGAGCTTGTTGTGCCGTTCTCCGGCCTGCTTTTCGGCACCTTCGGCATCAGCAATCGCCTTGTTCAAGCGGCGCTCCTCATCGTCGGGATTCTTGTCGCCGTACAGTGCATGACGTTCTTCACTTCCGGCGGCGAGTTCCCTTTTCAAGACCTCCAGTCGCTCCAGCTTTTCGGTCAGGGCGGTGCTTTGGGTTTCAATCACCGCATCCAGCCGCTTCACCTCGCCGTCGATGTCGGCCATCTGTTTCTCCATGTCCGCCTTTTTCTTGACCTGGGCCTGCCACGCCTTCAGCCGCGCTCTGAGGGATTCGATCAGTGATGCAATGCCCGTTTCAGGGATGTCCCCAATACCAAGCGGCTGGAGTTTGGTCGTAACGGCCTGCCTGCGTTCGGCAAAATCGGCACGGAGTTTTTCCAGGCTGTCCTTCACCTCGGCCAGGGCTTTTTCGGCGGCCTTCTTGTCATTAGCCGCTGCCGCCTCCAGTTTTTCAGCTTCCGTCAGGTTTACGCGGGCCTCATTTACCGTTGCCTCAAGGCCCTTCATGTTGGTTTCAAGCTCATCGGCACGGCCAATGAGTTGGGTCAGGGTCTCGATCTTCTTTTCCGTTTCATCGGGAACGGGGACATTCCCTTGCGCAAAGGGGTGTTCGGTGGCGCCGCAGAGTGGACAGGGCCTGCCGTCTTCCAGTTTTGCCCGATGATCTTCAAGCTCCGCAATCTTCGTCAGGAAGGCCCTTTCACGCAGCAGGGTTTCCTTCTCGGCGCGGTATTCCCGCAACAAGCGTTCCCCCAGTAGCCGGCTCAGGGCATCCTTGCCCTGCTGAAGCTGTTTGGAGGCGTCCTCCAACTCCTGCCTCCGAATGCCGGATCGCTTCCGACAGCTCTCAAGTGACCTTGCAGCCAGATCCAGAGCCGTCGCAGCCGCTTTTTGGTCAACCTCTTTTTGATCGACTTCACTTTGCCTGGAGAGCAGACCCCCCAACTGTTCCTCAACACCGGCCAAACCACCGATCAGCCACTCGTCCTGTGCGTGCTCCTTGAGGTAACCGCTCACAAGGTCCAGTATCTCCTGGGCCCTGGATTTTTTCTCCGCCTCTTCGAGTCGGGCTTTTTTGTTTGCATGAATCTTTGCCGCATCCTTTTTACAACCCTCATCCCCTTCCGAAACGGCTTTTTTCTGATCGGCGAGTCTCTGATCCAGGGAGCGAACCTTCCGCAATCCAGGCGCGGCCGTTTTCAGCTCTTCTTTTGATTGGACGGTCTGTTGCTCAGCCGATTTCAGTGCCTCGGCCTGTTCCTCGGCGGAGGATTCCAGTCCGGGGAGGGCCCCTTCCTCGGTTTTCAATGCCGCTCTGTCCTCGGCCTGTTGTTTGCGGTTGGCGGTGAGCGTCGCGTACGCGCCGTCCAGCGAGGCGGCACTCAAAGCCCGGTTGAGCTTTTCACGATCCGGCTGGAACGCCTCCATATCGTTTTGCAGCCTCCTCGCCTCGTCAGTCAGGCCGCCGATTTCCTTTTTCAGCCCATCGATGGTGGTGAGCCAGGCGATGGCTCTACCGGTCTCAGCGGATTGGACCGCAAGGTCCGTCTCTTCCTTCCGCTTGGTATCGAGTGTCTGCCTAATCGATTGTTCCTGCTCCGGCTCAAGCATCACGATACCTGCCGTTTCCGCCTGGAGCAGGTTCAGCTTTTCCCTCTCCTCGCGCCGCCGCTCATGGACACGAATGGATATATCGCTATAGATCCCTGTGCCCGTTATCTGCTCCAGAATCGGAGCCCGATCATCCGGCGCCGCCTGAAGGAACGCGGCGAAGCCGCCCTGGGCCAGCAACATGGAACGGGTGAAACGATCAAAGTCCATGCCGGTAGCCGACTCGATCTGATCGGCAACCCCTTTGATCTTGGATTCGAAAATCTCGCCGGAATCGGCATGGGCAATTTCGTGTTTCGGGGCCTGGAGTTCGCCATCAGGCTTCTTGTGTGCCCGGTGTTGGCTCCAATGACAGCGGTAACGCCCAGACTGGGTTTCAAAGGTCACCTCGGCAAAGCATTCGCCGGTCTGACGGGACATGATTTCGTTTCCGCTCTTGGTGACCTTGTTCAGGCGAGGCGTCCGCCCGTAAAGGGCGAGGCAGACCGCATCGAGGATCGTGGTCTTTACCGAACCGGTGGGGCCGATGATGGCGAAGATGCCGTCACCGGTAAAAGCCGGGTGCGTCAGGTCGATTTGCCATTCACCCACCAGTGAGTTCAGATTTTTGAAGCGCACGTGTATTATTTTCATGGCCCGCCCCCCTATTCCGCCCGTACGTCATCTTCATCGAGAGACGAGACCGCTTCCCTGTATGTGCGGCGCAGCTCAGGCCGCTGCTCTTCAGGCACACCATGAACGGCGAGGCATCGCTCGAACACGTCGTTCTCATTCAGATCGTCAAGTGTTTCATCTTCGCGGCTCTGTCCCAGCGCGCGGTCGATGACGCGGTTGTTCTTGATCCGGAGGATTTCCATCGGGGTGCCGGAAATCTCGGCCTCCAGGCGTTCAGCCAGGTCGCCAATGACCTCGTCACCTTCGTAGATGACGTCAAGCCAGCCTCGGGATTTTTTGGCCGACAATTCACGGATGCGGCTTGAGATGCCGTCCCAGTCTCCCTTGACGCGTTCGAGCTTCTGAAACACCGGCACATCGATCAACTCTACCGATGCGGCCGTGCCGTGGAACTCAACCAGGCAAACGCTCTTCTGCTGTTCCGCCTCTCCAACCCCCATGGGCAAAGGGGAACCGCTGTACCGAATGGTTTCGGAGCCGTTCACCTTTTGCGGGACGTGGAGGCGACCAAGCGCCAGATAGGCGAAGCAGGCAGAAAAAATCCCGGCCGTCACGCGGGCCAGGGAACCGACATAGAGTTCGCGCACCCCATCATCATCGACGGTTTGTCCGTCTGCGGTGAACAGATGTCCCATACCAACGATGGGAATATCGGCCCCGAGTTCCTCACGCTTCTGTTCGGCCAGGGCGGCGACGGCGGCGTAATGGGTGCGGATACCGTCAATCAGCTTTCGCTCCTTGTCCTCGACGCTCTCACCAGCCTCCGCCACCCGGATATCCCTGTCGCGGAGGTAGGGCACGGCACAGACAATCAATTCCGGAGCGTCCTGCTCATTACGAAGCACCAGCACTTCGTCTTCCGTGGAGGAAGCGGCGCTCCCCACCACGTGGACATCGAGGGCCTTGAGCAACTCCCTGGGCGCATCGAGAAAGGACGGGGAATCGTGGTTGCCCGCCACAACGACAACATGCCGACAGGGCGAGGCGGCCACCCGGCACAGGAAGCGGTAATAGAGTTCCTGGGCGCGATTGCTCGGGGTGGCGGAGTCAAAAACATCTCCCGCCACTAACAGGACATCGACCCCGTTACCCTCAATGGCATCCCCCAGCCAGTTCAAAAAAGCCTCGAACTCCTCGTAGCGTTTTCTGCCGTGAAGAGTGCGGCCGATGTGCCAGTCCGATGTGTGAAGAACTCTCATAATACTACCCAGCCACCGCAGAGGCGGGACGCTTCGCGTATTCTTCACGCCAGGTTTTTAATGAAGTCATGTCCGCCAGAAGATCGTCTGGCTTCGGAAGTTCCACTGGAGATTCTGTTGGCTGTGAGTGTTCAAACCCTGAGTATTTGTTCATGAGTGAATCAAGGAGATTGCAATCCGAGTCTTTCAATTTGGCCAGGTCCTTGAGCTTCAACGTATGGATCGGCCGCGGAAATCTTTGAACCACCCCGCACAGCAGATCATTTTCAATAGATCGCTCCACCAATGTCCTGAAATCGCTGCATATCGACTTCAGCAAGATTTCAGTATGTTCAAATTCGCCGCTTTCACTCGCCTTCTTCGCGTCCTGGTACCGCTGATTCATGAGAGTGTTCAGGGCGGTTTTGATGTCACTCTGTGAAAATGGAATGGGTGCTGGCTCTCCGGCACCCCAGTCTGCAGAGCGGATGCTCACCACATCGGGCTTTATGGACTTCTTCTCGGCAAAATGCCTGACCGTTCCCAACAAGGACAGACGGTGAGTAAAGACAATGACCTGTTTATCCTGCGACAACTCGATCAGCCTTTGAACCACTGCCTCTTCATAGCTTTGGTCAAGCGAGGATATTGGATCGTCAAAGATAAACGGGGCCTGGTTGCTCTTGCCGGTGACGTCGGCCAAAAAAGCCGCAATGGAAACGATCCGGCTTTCTCCCTCGCTCAGTACATCGGCGAGGCCATACTGAGAATCTCCCCGAAGCTGGAGCTTATGAAGGACGCGGCCTTTGGAGACTTTTGATTTCACGAGCTCAACCTTCACCTGAGATGCGCCCAGGGCCTTGAGTTCCGCGTTGAACCTTTTCACGAACGCATCCGTGATCAAGGCTTCTGCCAGATCTCCTTTCTTCTGAGACAGGGTTTTGGTATTGGTCGACTTCTTGGCTTCTTGAATCTGGTTCAGTAGCTTCGATCGGGTAACTTCTTCTTCAATGGCGGCGCGGTGCTCAGACAACCACTTTCTGGCCTGCAGGCTGTTTAGCTTTTTCTTGACCTCCTCTCGGTTGTCGCTTTTGGCGTCTTCGTCATATTTTGCTGCGAGTTCGCCGAGGCTTTTTGACTGGGCGTTGGTTTCTTCGATCCATTCCGGTGAGAGCAGAGGGTCGGGAATGGATTCTTCGGAATCGATCCCAGGTAGTAGGTCTTTTCTAGCCTGCAATTGAGCAAAGAAACCCGTCACCTGACTGGCGACTTCATCCGGTGAAATACCAGCCGCATCGATACGTGTCTTCAGCGTCTCCAATGCCGGTAGCGCCTCGATAGTTTGACTGGCAGTCTCGTATTCCTTGGCCGCATCCGATGCGGCTTTTTGCATTTCGCCCTTCACGAAATTTTCGAAGGAGACCAACCGCTCCTTGGCTCCCTGGGTCAAGGTCTGGTGGCACAGGACACAACGGGAATCATCAGCAACATTCGGGTACTCGGCCTCTTTGTATGCAGCCGATACGGAGTAGTTTCGGGCTGCTTCCCAAAGCTCTTTCCATACATCAGACCCGATGCCTTCCAACTCGCTGCCGGAGAACACCTTTTCCGCCGCCGCATCTGCTGCTGTCTTCTTTAGAATCGACTTCTTCTTGGCTGCAATGATCCGCCGGTAATTCTCGTCCGATAATTGCTCCAGATACTTTTGAGCATCCTGGACCAGAGTGTCAATATGGTGTTTCTGCTTTCTCAACTGTTTCGCTTTTCCCGCCGGTGCCTGTTCGGCAAGGCGCTGCTGCAGCGTTTGCATTTCGGTCTCGTCAGCACTGGTAAATGTGCAATGCTTGTCGATGTCCCGGATGGTGGTCTTGGCGCTGATGGCCTCGTACCAGATACCTTCAGAGGTTATCTTCTTGTCGACTGGGATATTCGGTTTTTTGGACGGGTGCCGGTTAGCCTCCGTGTCCAAGGCTGATGCGACCTTTTCGCATGCAAGGATGAGCGAGCTGAAGAACGATAGAACCGGCGGCTCGTAACTCACCTCGTCTTCGCTGCTGACAAAGACCTTGCCAAACGAGGTGTCGAAAATATCAACGCTCTTGAGATCATCGCAGATACCTTGCCCTGACCAGGTATGAGTCTTCGGCACGCCGTCCTGCTCAAACGAAATACAGGCTTTCTGTGCGGCAGATCCGGGCTTATAGACATTGCGGTGGAGGGCACCCGTCTCGCGGGCTCCGCATACATGTTTGAGGAGTCTGACGTAACCGGATTTGCCTGACCCGTTGTTGCCATAAACAATCGTGATATTGCCCTTGCCAAACTCCAGTGGCTTTTTCGGAGCAAGGGCGTTTACTCCTTCGACATCACTGATCGAACACAAACGTAAAGTGCCTGCTGCGCCCTGGGAAAACGCGCTAGCAGGAAAGGAACAGGCCGTTTTGGGCAGTTTACCGTCGGCTTCCTGCTGGCACTGGGTTGCGAGCTCAGAGACGTCTTTTTCAGTAAGTTCAGGCTGCTGAAGTAGCCGAGAAGTCGCAATCTGGAGCCATTGGGGCCGCTTTGAAAACCATTTGCTCAGTGAAACCGATATCCCGCTCATGTTATTCCCCCTCAGCTTCCCGCTTGTGTTTAATGAACGTTACCTCGAAAGCCTTGCATGGGCGGTATTGCTGCAGGCGATTGGCAAAGGTGAAGGCATCGTTCATCTCGTAGTGCTGGAAGATGTCGAGGCCGCGATCCAGGGAGATTTTCCAGCCGTGGTCGGTCACGATGTGGCGGGCGTGGATCGTGCCGGAGCCGTCGAATTCCCAGGTGAAGTCAACGCCCACGCTGCCTGCGGACTCCTTCATCTTCTCGAGGTTGTCCTTCTGCTGTTCGCCTTTGAACTCGTCTTCCGTTGTCACCAGATGCACCGACACTTCCTCATCCGGGGCCTTGTACTTGACCACGGTCTCCAAAAATTCCATGAAGTTGCGTAGCTGGTAAAACAGGCGGATGTACGGATCGGTAACTGTGATTTCGGTCGCGCCCTTGAGATAAGGGCCGAGCAGCGTATCGAAGGAGAGACCCTTCTGGTTCTCCTGGAATGTGAGGTGTTTTTCCTTGAGGACGAGCTCGGTCGAAGCCAGGGGTTCGGATGGACTTTGGGGCGAGTCCGGTTGCACAGCTTCTGCGATTTTCCCGTCTTCACCCTCGGCGATGGTCTTGTGGTAATAGCCGGGGTATTCCTCTTCTTCGAGCGTGGTGACAGGCTTAACCTGGCCACCACTGTCTTGGTAGGTAAAGTGGACGTTGCCGTAGGTGGAGTCGATGCGCATCAATTGGTCTTTGACGCGCTTGCGACCCTCAACCGCGAACCGCAGCAGCTCCTCAATCTCTTCCTTGGTCGCTTCGCCTTGAGGAAACAGGATCTTCATCAGGCCGGAGAATGTTTTATTAATGCCATCGCGATCCCGCGTTGAGATATCAGTGGAGAGCGAGAAGTGCTCTCTGTAGCGATCTGAATAATCGTGATTGCGCAGCGAGCGGAGAATCTCGGCCAGATAGTCCACCACGAAACCGTAGCCGCTGGAGAACATCTCGCCCCGGATGATATCAACTTCCCAACCCGGAATGTAGAAGTGAATTCGGTCCAGAAATGCGGAGTCGTAGAACTTGTCGGGCAACTCGCAAAACAGGTCGGAGTGTTTGAGCATGTAGGGCACGGTGTGCTGAGTGTTGCCCACGAACACCATGGATGCTTC
>JAAYKM010000115.1 GCA_012522415.1 Deltaproteobacteria bacterium
TCAATTCCTTTAAAGGACTGGGCGGCGCCTATGCCATCGGGACGTACCTGGCCCATAGATTGGGATCGGACATACGGGAACTACCTTACGAAACCATGATCTCCCCTGAGATCAGGAAGCAGCTGGGCGAGATCACTTTTGCTTCCACCACCGACGGCAATCACGGGAGAGGTGTCGCATGGACCGCCCAAAAACTGGGTCAGAAATGCGTGATCTTTATGCCGAAGGGATCCTCGCCGGAGCGGCTGGCCCATATCCGCGCACTGGGTGCGGAGGCAACGATCACGGACCTGAACTACGATGACACGATCCGTATGGCAGCGGCGCTTGCCGAAAAAAACGGCTGGGTGACGGTACAGGACAAGGACTGGGAAGGCTATACGGATATTCCTCTGTGG
This sequence comes from Deltaproteobacteria bacterium, assembly GCA_012522415.1. Taxonomy (NCBI): domain Bacteria; kingdom Pseudomonadati; phylum Myxococcota; class Myxococcia; species Deltaproteobacteria bacterium. The sequence goes on from JAAYKM010000115.1 coordinate 399, forward strand.
ATCATGCAGGGATATGCAGTGATGGCCCTGGAGTGCTTCGAAGCACTGGAAGCCCGGAAGATCAAGCCCACTCATGTTTTTTTGCAGGCCGGCGTAGGCTCCATGGCTGCTGCCGTGACGGGTCTCCTCGCAGACGTCTACGGGGCGGATCGTCCGAAAGTCATCATTATTGAATCGGATCAGGCGGACTGTTACTATCGGACGGCGGCGGCCGATGACGGCAGTCTTCATCTCGTAAGCGGCGAAATGGATACGATTATGGCCGGACTGGCCTGTGGGGAACCTACGAATCTGGGATGGCCGATCCTGCGGGATCACACGGAAGGATTCATTTCTTTAGAGGATCCCGTAACGGCAACGGGCATGCGGATCCTGGCGGCGCCGGTCCCGGGAGACCCTCGGGTGATCTCCGGCGAATCCGGTGCTGTAGGGGTGGGGCTTTGTTACCATCTGATGCTCGATGAACGATACAAAGATCTACGGACGGCTTTGGCAATGGACGCCGATTCTGCGGTACTGTGTTTCAGCACGGAAGGAGATACGGATCAGGTCAATTACAGAAGGATCGTCTGGGAAGGCGCCTGGGCGAAAGAAGCAAAGGAAGAGAAAGGGAAAACGATAGTATGATTATGTTTTACTGCGATTACAACGAAGGCGCGCATCCCGCGATCATGAAGCTCATGAACGACACCAACATGGAGCAGCACGAAGGATACAGCGAGGATGCGTATACCACAGAAGCCCGGCGTCTGATCCGACAGGCCTGCGGTTCCGAGGATGTGGATGTACATATCCTGGTGGGGGGGACGCAAACGAATATGACGATCATTTCCTCGGCGCTTCGAACACATCAAGGAGTCATTTCCGTAGACACCGGTCATATCAACCGTCACGAGACGGGAACCATCGAGGCCCACGGCCACAAAGTCCTGGCGCTGCCCGGGGAAAACGGAAAGATCGATGCTCAACAGGTGGCGGACTACTGTTACGAGCATTTCCACGATGAAGCCTTCGAACACATCGTACAGCCGAAAATGGTCTACGTGTCCAGTCCCACGGAAATGGGCACGATTTATACCCGGCAGGAACTGTTGGACTTGCGTCGGGTCTGCGATGAATACGATCTGTATCTGTTCCTGGACGGCGCCCGCCTGGGCTATGGGCTGGCCGCACCCGGCAATGACCTGGATCTCCCGTTCCTGACTGAGGTGTGCGATGTCTTTTATATCGGCGGTACCAAGCAGGGGGCGCTGTTCGGTGAAGCGGTGGTGATCCGCAACGAAGACCTGAAAAAGGATTTTCGCTACATCATCAAGCAGAACGGCGGCATGTTTGCCAAAGGCCGTCTGCTGGCCCTGCAATATATCGGGTTATTCACCGACGATCTGTACATGAAGCTTTCCCGCCACGCCATCGCCATGGCCATGAAGATCAAAAACGGCTTGACGGATATGGGCATCTCCTTTTTGATGGACAGCCCCACCAATCAGCAGTTCCCCATCTTCCCCGACGAGTTGTTGCCCCGGATCGCCGAAAATTACGGCTTTTCTTATGAAAAACGCATTGATAAGGATCACAGTGCCATCCGTTTTTGCACCTCCTGGGCCACCAAAGAAGAAAATGTGGATTCCCTGCTTGCGGATATCAAAAAAATGATGTAACATATTCAGGCGGGGCTCCGGAAAGCCCCGCTCCTACGGGGAATTAGCTCAGCTGGGAGAGCGCATGGTTCGCAATCATGAGGTCAGGGGTTCGATCCCCCTATTCTCCACCAAACGCAGAACGCCGTTTTCGGCGTTCTTTGTGTTTGGTAGGAGAGAGGGGGAGCGAACCCGAAAGGGCGCGACCGTGGCGGGAAAGTCCTGCGGACTTTCCCGCAGGGAGCGGTCCCAGCCTGCCGAGGAAGCAGGCGCCGGACCCGGTATTTTGATATTGACAGGCCTATCAAGAAAGGGTAAACTAAGTGCAACAAGACTATATGTATAAAGAATATAGTACTGCGGAGGTGAAACGTTGAAAGACAATAGGACATTTTTTTGCAATGGCAAACCCCATCACATGGAAAGATTCCTGGAAGTTTGTCTGCTGTTGCTGTTATATGATGAAATAGGGTATGGCTATGGACTTATCGAGCAACTGGCATCCTTTGGTTTTTCCGAAGCCGGTCTGAACATGAGCACATTGTATCGGACATTAAGAAAAATGGAAAATGAAGGCCTTGAGACTTCGCAATGGGAAGAAGGGGGGCAAGGCCCGAAGAGACTTGTTTACGAAATCACAGCAAAACGCAAAAGCGAATTGGACGAATGGATCAAAATACTCAGGGTCCGAAAATCAAGAATCGAATCGCTCATCAGTATGTATGGCGAGAAGATCATATGATCAAGATATAAAAGCAAGAAGGTGAATGCATGACTACAATCATAACGATTTACATTTTACTGGCAATAGGCTTGATCGCTTCGTTGGCCAAAAGTAAGGAAAAAACAAAGAAAGCATTCAGGATCGCCGGCAAAGCATCTCTCAAGTCCGCGCCCAGTTTGCTGACTGTCCTTGGTATCGTGGGCTTGACGCTTGGAACTTTAACACCCGAAACAATTACAAGGCTTGTCGGTTCTGAAGCCGGATTTACAGCGACGATTTTCGCGTCCGTTATCGGCGCAATTACCTTGATCCCCTCGTTGGTGGCATTTCCGCTTGCCGGATCACTGTTGCGTTCCGGTGCGACTGTGATGACCATCTCGGCATTCGTGACAACATTGGTCATGGTTGGAATCGTGACAGCGCCGATGGAAGCGAAGGAGCTCGGCAAAAAATTCACCCTGCTTCGTAATGGGTTCGGGTTTCTTGCGGCTCTGGTTATTGCCGGGATCATGGGGGTGCTGCTGTCATGAAAAGCATTAAGAATTTCACAGCACCCATTTTGATTTTGATCGTGTTTATCGGACTGGCTATTTGGATGCCGGATACGGCCGTTCGTTCCTCTTTGGTCACATGGGATTACTTTAAGGAAATGGCCTTGATCATGCCTCCGGTTTTCATTCTTATGGGTTTGATGGAAACATGGATTCCAAAAGATAAGGTTCAGAAATGAGTAGGCGCCGGCTCCGGGATCAAAGGTGCAGGGATTGCGTTAGCATTTGGAA
>JAAYKM010000116.1 GCA_012522415.1 Deltaproteobacteria bacterium
ACTTTGCCAAGCTGCTGCGGTGGGCAGCCGCTTTTTTGCGTCTAATTTTCCAATGGCTTTCTAATTATCAAAGAACCATCTCTTACGGTGACGCTTTATCAAAATAGACTTTTTCAGAACCGACTAGCTATGATATTGAATGTGAAAAGTGCGCAGGGCGGGGTTTTCCCGATTTTAACAACCCGTTCGGGATTAGGACGGCCTGGCTTTCAAGAGGGGCCGGCAATCTAAGGCTACATATTATTTTTATTTTCAGACCCCAAAAGGGCGGTTCGAGAGATGCCGTCTCTCTCGTCGGAATCCATCACTGTTTTGATGGTGGTTTGTCCCGACGGGGTTGGGATCTCGCATATACCTGTGGCTGACAAGTGCGTGTTCATTTTGTCCCGGACTGAACAGAAGGCGGGGAACTCTTTGCGGGGCACCGGCCATCCCTTGGGAAATTTGAGAGTCAGGGGATTCACGCTTTTGTCGCCGATTCGAACCTCATAATGAAGATGTGGTCCTGTTGCAATACCGGTCGATCCGACGTTACCGATTATTTGTCCCTGTTCAAGCCTCTTGCCCTTCTTTACGTCTTTGGCAATCCGGGACAGATGGCCGTAACGGGTATGCCATCCGTTCGGATGCTTCACGACCACCATTTTACCGTATCCCCCGCACCAGCCTGCTTGAACGACCGTTCCGTCTCCGACAGTACAAACCGGGGTACCGGTCGCCGCAGCATAATCGACACCGTGATGTGGTCTCCAGATTTTCAGAACGGGATGAAATCTTCCTTTGGAATAATGAGAACTGATCCTCCGAAAATTTAACGGCGCTTTTAAAAAAGCTTTCTTCCGTGCATTTCCATCTTCGTCATAATAAGCGATTTTTCCGTCATGCTCGAAGCGATATGCCTTGAACAGCTCGCCATTATTCGTGAATTCAGCGGCGACGATGTTCCCGTATTTCCGGAAGCGGCCGTTATAAAAGTATCCTTCCGTAATGACCTTGAACGTATCCCCCTTACGCAGATCAGTTGTAAAATCGATATCCAAGGCAAAGATGTCGGAAAGATTGAGGGCCAGAAGAAGATGTTCCCTATCCTCGCCGACAGAGGAAACCAGGTTGTCTGCAATCGCACCCGATAGGGTCATCAGCTTTTTATCATAGGCCAGTTCGCCCCTTTCCGCATGAAAGCCGCCTGTAGAGACCCTCTTGATCTGCAGATACGAGTCCCGGTTGATCCAATAGACAAACGAATTTACCCGGCTTTCAGAATCCAAAGTCAGCCTGTAAGGCTGGCCGGCATGAATGGCTCTCAGGGGGTGAACGTCTGCCGCCACGTCACGCATGGCAAACAATTCGCTGATATCGAGGCCGTGTTTTTCAAAGATCGCCAACATCGTTTCGCCTTTCATTACCAAATCCTGAACGACCTGGAACTGTGACCGGGGCGGCTCCGGTTTCAATTCCTCTTGCTCCTGCATCCAGTGTGTGCTTTTCATCCCCAGTCCCACCAATACAAGAACCACAATTGAAAACAGCAATCCCCGCTTTCTATTCAAAACCCTTCCTCCCTTAAATAAACCGTGTCGAAATGAAGATGCCTCCAGTACCCCCTGTATCCCGTATTCCCCGTGTCCGGAAAACAACAAAAAACCCCGCCATTTTTCCATGGCAGGGTTTGTTATACGAATTGGTTGTTACGGATTACGCGTGATTTCATAACGAACCTTTCCTCTGGTCTCCATTGGGGATTCAAGGATTGGTCGAAACTTGCCACCGATCCCGGTCAAAGTCAAGAAATAATCATCCTAAAAAGGTGTTTTCCTCCTAACAAACTGTTATTACACGTATTATCTAATAAAAAGACGATCGAACATCGGGAAAAGGTGCTCCATGGACCGGCGGAAATTGACAATCCGTGGAATCACTCCGGCTACGGGGACACCCGCAATCTTTTCGATAATCATCCGGTTGTCTTCGACCATACGGGACTCCGTTGGCCGTTCCAGGGGATCTACAAAAACAATGCCTTGGGATTCAATGCCACGATTTTTTAGGGCTTCAACTGTCAACAGGGTATGATTGATCGTTCCAAGTCCTGCCCGTGCTGCAATTACCGGTTTCGCCCCCGATTTCGCCACCAGATCGATCATCATCACCTTCTCTGTCAGGGGAACCATAAGCCCACCCGCCCCTTCGATCACCAGAGGTGAATATCCTTGTCCCCTTCGGCTGATCTCCCGAATCAGAAAATCGGGATCGATCTCCGCCCCTTCACTGCGGGCGGCAAAGTATGGGGCCTTCGGTTCTCTGAAACAGGAAATTACGGCATCGGCACAATCCCTTCCTTTCAGTTCGTCGATATAACGATAAATAAACCGGGCATCGCTGTCCGTATCATAAGGATTGCGACACCCGGTCTGGACGAGCTTCAGGTAACATGGTTTATGGTTTCGCGCATACATATAGTGCATCAAGGCAAGAGATAAAACGGTCTTTCCGACACCTGTGTCGGTCCCGACAATAAAAAGATTATGCATGATTCTTTACCTCTTTATGAAGTGTTTTCTGCAATGACCCGACAAATAATTTCACATCTTTTTCATTGTGTAACGCCGTCATGCCGATCCTTAAAATTGCACGATTGAGGGCAACAGTCGGATAACGGGCCGGAAAAACAAGAATGCCATGTTCTTTAAGCCCCAGGGCTACACGCACAGCCAAATCTTCATCACCAATTTCGACCCCCAGGATGTGCGCGTCGCCAAAAGCACGGAAACCGGCTTGAAGCAGGCGGCTCTTCATGTTTTGACTTACCGCCGCCAGTTGTTCTCGTTCCCGTTCCGCCCGCTCCATGATCTTTAATATGTCGATTACCGTTCCGGCATGGGAAGGGGGCAAGGTGGTCGTAAACATCAGGGGGGCGGAAAAATTGAGGAGATATTCTTTGTATATATCGGGGAGGAGGACAAATGCACCAAACAGACCGAAGGCTTTGCCGAACGTTCCCACGGCGATGTCGGCAACGCCGTGAGCGATGCCCCTCCCCCCGGGTCCGATGGCCCCGAAAGAATGGGCTTCATCGACGATGGATAAAAAACCATGGTCTCTCTTGAGACGCGCCAGTTTCGTCACATCCAACAGGTCTCCATCCATACTGAAAAGGGATTCAGTCACCACCGCTGTACGGGATGCGTCGTTTTTTTTTAACTTTTTCTCCAAATGATCGAGATTTCCATGTCGGAAGCCGATGACGTCGGCGCCACTCAAGGCCATCCCACTGACACTGCTGGCGTGGATGTGTTGATCAACCATGACCGGATCACCTGCTTCGAAAAGAGCGGACAAAAGGCCCAGGTTCGCCTGAAAACCGCTTGGGAAAAAGAGAGCGGTTTCATATCCAAAATAATCGGCACAGGCGGCCTCGGCTTCACGGATCAACGTATAATTTCCGGTCACAAGGCGGGAGGAAGAGGAGGAGGTTCCAAATCCCTTGACATTTTGGACAAGGATATCTTTAAAAACCGGGGAATCGGCAAATCCCAAGTAGTCGTTGGAAGCAAAACTTAAGTAGAGAGTTCCATCCAGGCAAACATGTTTGCCCCTCCGTTTTGATATGACCGGAGGATCCCGATAGAGTCCCGTTCTTTTCTGGAGGGTCAGGCGGTCCCGGATACGTTGGTTAAACATGAAAAAAGCCTCTTATAATGCGCCCTAAGCCTTGCGCCATCAAATTTTTCATCATATTCCACGGTGGAGAACCAAAATTCTCCATCCATGACCATCCTTCCTCCCTTTCGGGCACATAACCGGTAAACGAAACTTCGGTCACTCTCTCCGGTCAAATCACCGGCCAGGTCAAACGATCCGGCAGCCGGCAGAGGGTCCCAGAAAATACATTCACCCACCTTGATCAAAAATGCCTGTCTGCGAAATTCATCACGCCAGCGGACATGGAAGGCCCCGAGCTGGGCGGAGGCCTCGATGAGGCTAAAGACCCCCCGTCCATCAAAAGTGACGGTCCCGCATATTTTGTCGGTACACACACGGCTGATCCGGCTCAGTAAAAGAATGGAGCGAAGGCCCGAGTTGACTTCCGTTATTCTGGACATTTACTAACCCCTGATCGCGTCACGCCCTTTCGTTGACGCCGATTAAGCGTCCGGCGAAACAACATGCTGTAATTTCTTAATTTTGTTCGAGAGTTTCCTCATGCGGACGAACGGTGATTCCTTTTGTCACAAGTCGACATAAACCACGTTTTCAGTAGCCCGATCTTTCGACCACAAGTGCCGCATTCTGTCCACCGAACCCGAAATTCTCAATGAGGAAAGCATCGGCCTGCGTATGTCGACCTGTTCGGACAAAATCGATCTCTTCCGCGCAGGGATGATCCAAATTCCGGATTTTCGGAAGATGTCCGGCCTCCTGGGCTGCCAGGGCAATACCCAGTTCGACGGCACCGCAGGCCGTCGAAAGGTGTCCGATCCAGGATTTGAGGGCAATGACGGCGGGTGAATTCCCCGGAAAGAGATCACGAATGATTTTCGCTTCGGCCCGATCATTCAGTACCGTGCCTGTACCGTGGGCAGCAATGAAACCAATTCTCTCCGATTGAACACGCGCCTCTTCCATAGCCCTCCGGACGGCGTCCCCCGCTTTTTTCCCGTCAGGAGCCGGAGCGGTCATTCGGTACCCGTCAATCGAACATCCGTATCCGGAAATTTCTCCCCGAATCAACGCCCCGCGATTGATCGCATGTTCGTGTTCTTCGAGGATAAAAAAAGCGGCCCCTTCTCCGGAGACAAATCCCCGTCTCGCCTCGTCGAAGGGACGGCTGGCCTCTTCCACTTTCCCTGCCCCCAGGTGAAGGGCGCCTGCCGTTTTATAGGCCAGAATACCCCCCGGGTAGGTTCTGGAGTCACCCCCTCCAGCCAGGGCACAATCCAAATAACCATCCCGGATCCTCCGGTAGGCTTCCCCGATAGCTACAAGCGATGCCGCGCAGGCCGTGCCGACCGTCAGGTTTTCACCCCGGATACCACAGAATTTGGCAATAACGGAAGCCGCCGTGTTGGGGAGAAACCGGAGAATCCACAGGGCATCATGTTTGCCCCGATCCATGCGTCCATCGGTCATGTTGGGAAATTCCCTGCCGATATCGAGATGCGGTCCCGCACCGACGAAAAGGCCGGCATCGGCAAGCGCTTCCCCTCCAAGACCGGACGCGCGAACCGCTTCAATGGCCGCCGCCAGAGCGAAGGCGGCTCCCCGGGTGAGGTACCGGCGCTCTTTGAAGGTTCCTGTGTAGCGACGCAGGTCAAAATCGGGTACGGGAGACACGACCACTTCCGGATCAAAATCAGGCCTTTCGAAGACAACACGCTCTGACAAAAGCGATGATCGAATTTCTTCAGGGGATTTTCCCAAAGCGGAAATGATTCCGATACCCGTGATGACAACACGTCTTTTCATCTATCTACAACTGTAAATCTCGTCGATTGTTTTTCTTCTAATGGGCTTGGCCTTTTCGTCGGGATAGCCGGAAGTGATGAAACAGAGCAATTCCATATCTTCCAGGTCGAGCATTTTCTCGACCTCCTCGAGAAAAATGAGCGGAGCCGACATGATGCAGGACCCGAGGCCGATTTCCTCCCCTTTCAGGAGATAGCTCATCACCGACAGGCCTGCCGTCATATGCAGGTTCATAACCCGGATGTCCGCGAGCCTTGAACCAAAAAGGTTTTCCGGTCCGACCAGAAGTTCTTCGGCCCTTAGCGTAACAACCGCCATCAGCACGGGAGCATCGAACATGAAGGCCATATAGCGATTGTAGAATTTAATGCGGTTTTTCATCCATTTGGGACGGCCCGCCTCGACGGCAATTTGCATAAGTCGCTCCTGAACCGCAGTCATGCCATGTCTGATCTGTTCTCTGAGTTGAGATGACCTGATGCGGATGAAACGAATGGGTTGTGTATTGGACGGCGATGGCGCCACCAGGGCGGCCTGTACCATTTTTTCGATCATACCGTCAGGCGGCATATCGGCTTTATACCTCCGGATACTGCGACGGCGGGTCACCAGTTCGTCAAAGGCAGTCAGACTGTCCCGTTCCATGTCTCAGCCCTTCCTCTGGAAGGCGATATAACTGATCAGATCCTTGATTTTAATAGCCGGCCCCGCCTCCAGATCGCCCAGCATTTCGGCGATACGTTCAATGGTCAGAAAGGGAAAGCATTCCAGAAGGTATGCCGCAGGTTCCTTCATCAATCGTTCCGCTTCCACCAGGAAAAAACGAAAATTCCGTAAATAAATATCATCGTCCTTCACGGAAATACGAAAATGGTGATTGATGGCCACCGAGAGCTCAAGCAGATCAATAGACTCGGCGCCCAGTTCCCGGACGAGATAGGTTTCCTCCGTAATCGCTTCACCCTCGACATCCATGATGTCCATGATGATGTCACGCAATGCAGTCAATGTATCCATATGTAAAACCGCCTTATGTAGCCCCGAAAAAAACCTGGATGGATAACGGGTCAGTGGAAACCATACGGACACATCAGCCCGATCTGCCCGCTAAAAAGGAGCCGCTCCTTGTTAATAGACACCATGAGAACACGCTTCAGTTCGTTCGGACCAAACAAAAAATCTATGACACGACCTGTTACACCATTCATTTCCTCGCCCCGGTCCCGGTCCGCTTGCATAAAATGCATATACCGTATGCCGTCACCC
>JAAYKM010000117.1 GCA_012522415.1 Deltaproteobacteria bacterium
ACCGGCTGGCCGCTGACATTCTCTATATCAAGAACGAGGAGCGCAAGGGGTTTGTGGAAATTTCCGACGAAGACCTGGATTTCAAGCAAAGCGAGTTGAAAAAAGAGCGCAGCAAGCTGACCCGCCGGCAAACAGAGCGGGAGCACGTGCAGCAAGAATTAGCGGAATTCAGGCAGCAGCTCGAAGATGCCCGGAACAGGTTTACCGCGGCCTTTCAGGCCGAGCCGGAAACGCGCGAGACCATGCGTGCCAATGAAAAAAAACGCGTTCAGGCGGTAAACCGCCTGGCCCAGGTGGAAAGTGAAATCCGGGGGTTGTGCGAAAAGACCCTGCCGTTTGCCATCACCGGCAGGTTGTTCGAGCCCATGCGGCAGCAGATCGAATCCGAACGGGACTCCGTCGGCAGCGAGGCGATCAGGGAAAACGCCGCCTCCCTGGCCAAGCGGATCGTGCGGGTAGTGGAAGAGCCGGAGCCGATTTATCGGGAGACGCTGTCGCACGAAAAGATGGTTGAGCTGGAGCGGCGCATCTTCCGGTTGCTCAGGGAGGGCGATTCTCGAGGAGTGATGGCGCGGATACTGGATCTTTCCGATCGTGATGCGGCCCGGGTGCTCAACAAGATGGAAGCGTTGGAAAGTGGAGAGATATTTCTGCTCAGACCATTGCTGGAAGAGAAACGGGAGCTGGCCGCTCAGATCCGCAGGCTCGAAGGTTTGAGCCGGACCGGTCTGCTGTCCGAATCGGAGAAAGAGCTTTTCGAGCAGCTGCAGACTGAAATGGAGGGCTGTTCAACCCAGATCGGCCGCAAGACCGAACAATTGCGCCTTTTGGAAGAGGAAATTCTGTCCCTTGAAAAACGGATCACGGCCATTGAGCTGGAGATTGAAAAACTCTACGAAAAACACCACGTCTCCAGGGAAAGGGTCGAGTTTATCCAGGAATGCGACGCCATTGCCGGGGTGCTCAATCAATTCGTGGTGCGGTTGCGCAAAAACAAAGTCCATCTCCTGCAGGAAAAGACCTTTGAAATGTATCGCCAGCTTTCCAGCCGTAGCGGCTTGATCAAGGATATCATCATCGACGACAAGACCTACGAGATGCGCATCTCCGACCGCAACGGCCATGAAATTAAAAAATCCGGGCTTTCCGCTGGAGAAAAAGAAGTGTTTGCCGTCTCACTGCTGTGGGGCCTGGCCCAGACCAGTCAATTGAAGCTGCCCATCGTCATCGACACGCCCCTGTCCCGTCTGGACAGCACCCACCGCGATAACATCGTGAACAACTACTTTCCCAATGCAGGGGAACAGGTGATCATATTGTCTACTGACACTGAGATCGACAAGGACTACTATCGGATACTTAAAACCCGTCTGAGCGGAGCCGGGATTCTGGTGTTTGACCAGCAGCGGGAGCTGACGACATTTAAGGAAGGATACTTCTGGGAGAATTAAATTATGGCCGACCGACTGTACACATCCAATGAGGCGGATGAGGTGCTCAGCGCCCTGAGGTTCGAAACCAAGCTGGAAAAGGCGACCCTGGCCCGCATGGCTTTTGCCCTGTCCCTAGTCAAGGAGGGGCCGGATGTGGTTCAGAGCACCAGTTTCACCGGCGCTGAGATGAAGCGCCCCACATTTGTGGGCGAAGACGAAATCTTCATGCGGGCACTGATCTGCCATGTCTATAGCAGACGCGACATCGATGAAGACGGCTTCTTTTCCAACCGCTCTATCATAAAGAACCATATCGACAGCGGGGCCGAGATGCTGGGCCGCCTGTATCAGGAATGCGGCCGGGATGCGGACACTTTGCTGACACGTCTGGTTAACGAAGTGGAGTTCGGTGGACGTCGGGAAACCGCCGGGCATGGACTGGATATTTTCATCGGCCGGACCCTGTTGCAGCAGCATGAAATGATCATGGAACTTAACAATACCGTCAAGCATGCCAATTCACACCTGGCCATCATGGGCAAACCGGGTACGGGAAAAACCCAGTTCGTATTGAAAATCCTGACCGATATCCGCCAGCAGTCCAACTATCAGACCAATTTCATCTATTTCGACTACAAGGGCGATGTGGTGGACAATGAACGATTTCTTGAAGCTGCCAAGGTCCATCCCTTCAGGCTGCTCCAGGGTGGAGAAAGCCTGCCTATCAATCCTTTTGTCCTGCCGGCCTATGATGAGCAGACGATCAATGTGTCGGCCCGGGAAAAGGCCGAAAGCTTCGCCTCAATCAACAGTAAACTGGGGGTGGTGCAAAAGGGTGCGTTGACCGAGGCGATCCGTTCTTCCTATGCGCAACGGGCGGATTCGTCGACTCCCTATCCGGATTTCCACGATGTGTACCGCATGGTGGCGACCATGTACGAAGCAGATAACAAAAAAGATGATAGCCTTATCGAGGTGCTGCGGGACCTCTCGGATTTCGATCTGTTCTGGCAGCATGGAAGTGATGTGGCCCCCATCAACCGGCTTTCCAATCGAACATTGCTGATTGATGTGCATGCCATGCCGGTGTTGAAGGAATTGGTGGCTTACTTGGTAATCGAGCGACTCTACAAGGAAATGGCGTTGTTGCCCGACAGCCCGGTTCGGGATGGGCGGCGCACCATTCGATCCATCCTGGTCATCGACGAGGCCCACAACTACCTGAGCCAGCGTAACATTTTTCTGCAGCGCATCATTCGCGAGGGCCGCTCCAAGGGTATCGTGGTGTTCTTTGCCAGCCAGTCTCCCAACGATTACCAGCAGAAGTTTTTCAATTTTCAGGAGTTGCTTGAGTTTGCTTTCATCTTTCAATGCGAAGGGGTTTCGGCCGCATCGGTCCAGGATATTCTGGGTTGTAGCACCAAAACTGCTAAAGACCTGCAAACCGAAATTGCTCGCCTGGAACCGTGGCAGGTGGTGGCCCGCAGCCCGGAAAAGACAGAGGAGTTCGTGAAATTTACGGCGGAGGCATTTTATAAAAACTACTAAATGTTGCATGTAGGGGCAGCACACCATGGGTCAACTGTATGAACTTGAAAAGCACGTCAATGAACTTGTTTCAGAACTGTCGGAAATCATCCAGCGTTTGCAAAAAGATATCGCTAATGCAAAGAAAGCGGTTTCCTTTGACCAGGTTAAAGCGATTGAAAACTCCATCGCCCGTATGAAAAGACAAGGTGTTCCTGTTCCACCCGAACTCAGCGCATTAAAAATAAAACTTTTTTCGGAACACGAGCTTCATCAAGGACGGGTTGACCTTCACCGAAAGATTCAAGAGCGCATCGGTGATCTGCTTCAGCGTGAAACACCCCTCGGACAGAGAAGAAAACGCATTGACAATCCCAAGCTTGGCGGTTTGTCGCACCGCAAGCCTCCCAACTACGAGAAGCCCCTCGGCAGCAAGGGTAATAAAAATCTGGAAGACTACTTGATTCCCGTGATCCGCTTGATGTGGAGTGGGCTGGACCACATCGCAGCCTTCCGCAGCATCGCTCAAAAACTTGATGTCAGATACAATACAGTCAGTTCCCAGTGTACGAGAGCCCTTGATCTTACGACAGATGAATTCATACGACAGGTGAGGTCTAAATCGATTGTTGATTTGCTCAAACGTAAATATCAGGACCAATACTGGCGGATAAAAACTGAATTGAAACCATGAGCGAATACCAGTTTTACGAATTCCTGGCCATCGCCCCCCTGGGGTAGGTTGAAAACAATGGACACCAAATGTTAATATTTTCAAGGTAACGGAGGTGTCAAAAATGAAAGTTAATTCCCACTGTGGTTATTCAAAAGCATTCAGAGAAGAAGCTGTTAAAATGGTAGTGGAAAGCGGGAATTCTGCGGGCCAGGTGGCCCGGGAACTATGCCTTCCCCGGGAGTCATGAAAAAAAGAAGTATGGATGCTGGATTTGTTGAACGAAATCCTTACGCCTGTCATCCTTCGGAACTTCAGGATATCGTCATTCGAGGAGGACGCAGATATGCGTGCGATCAAAGTCTTTCTTGCTGGCGGCTTGATCCTCTTTACCGCCTGTTACGCATTTGCTGAACAGGAAAGCGAATTTGAGTTTGAGGGAAAATACCAGGTGGGGAGCACCTCGTGTACGGTAAAACCGATCAAGATGGCCTTTGAAGTGCGGTGGGCAAGGGGAACAGGTTTCATGGTCTTCTTCTTCGAGAAAGAAACGGAGGATGGAAAATACATTTTCGTTTCAGAGGGAAAAGACGTGTTGCCGGATCGTTTTGAATTCGACGATCATCAATTTATAAAGGGGAGATTTGTCCGATCCGGTGGCAAAGTGTCCAAGGTCCAAAAAATCTCTGCCGAGAACGGGATGAAGCCATGCCGGAATCCTGCACCCTTCAAGGGGAAATGAATCGGGCATCCCTGTCGATGATGTTGTAATGGTTAGATACATTTGATGCTTTTTCCCAGACAAAAGAGGGGGTGATCCTATGAAGCTCAAGGAACTTTTGGCGATTACCAGGAAGACGGACATCAATAAGCTGACAGAAGAGCAGATCAAAGAGCTGCAGACGGCTTTGAACCAGCTGGGCTATCCGGCCGGTGACATTGACGGATTGGTGGGCCCGAAAACCCGAAGTGCCTGGTCCGAGTTCAAGGCTGATGTCTATGAGGAGGACCCGGTCCTTATCAACCCTGACTTTATCGCCGCGCTTCAGAAAAGGGTTGAGGATGCCGGGGAAACCCAGGGCAATGACTTCAGTACCCGGGAAGGAACCATCGACGCGATAATGAGGGAATGCAGAAAGCAGAATATCGGATCCAATGCTCAGATCGCCTATGTCCTGGCGACCGTGGAATGGGAAACGAACCACACCTTCAAGCCGGTTCGTGAAGCCTATTGGAAAAGCGAAGAATGGCGGAAAAATAATTTCCGGTATTACCCTTACTATGGGCGTGGATATGTGCAATTGACCTGGGAAGACAACTACAAGAAATATTCACAGATTTTAGGGGTGGACCTGGTCAACAATCCGGATCGGGCAATGGACGCTGACATCGCGCTCTTCGTTCTGGTTCATGGTTTCAAGACAGGGACGTTTACAGGCCGTAAAATCACGGATTACATCAACAAGAACAAGACGGATTTTGTCAAAGCCAGGCGCTGCATTAATGGAACCGATCACGCCCACGATATCGCCCGGTTGGCTGAGGACTTTCTGAACGCCCTTTAAGAACGGGGCAATCCATATAAAACAGGCGGGACTGGTCTGTCCATTTCCTGGCTGATGGTGTCTTTACTTCCAATTCTGTTATGAGAACGCTGTTCTGAAAGAGAATGCCGTTGATGGCCGCCGCAAAACGTGTCGGTATTGAAAAATGTCTGTGCGAGCCTTGACCCATCTGAATCGTGAGAAAATGGAAGGGGAGGGGGACGGTCAACCCAAGCCCGCCCTCGTGCAAATCAGGCATTGTGCGAGGGAACTGATTTTTTCGTCCATGGTGAATCCGGCGGCTCTTGCTGGGCTGCTATCAGGCCCCCTTCTCAGCGCTTTTGCGGCGGTCCGAAAAAAGCTGCGGCAGCTCCTCAAGCAGTTTCTGCCGCCATTGGCGGATCTGGTTGGGGTGGACACCGTATTCCGAAGCGATCTGGGTTATG
>JAAYKM010000118.1 GCA_012522415.1 Deltaproteobacteria bacterium
GGCCAACCGCGCCCCGGCGGCCTACGAAAAAGACTGACCACCAAAACGATAAAGGGAGGGGCTCTCACCCCTCCCTCAGACCGAAGAAAAAGCCCGTTCAAGGCAAAACCTGAGCGGGCTTTTTCACATCGGGCACGAAATTGAACATAAACGGCAGGAATACGAATAAAACCGTTGAAAACGCGCCATTTCTCCGCTTCCAGGTTGCAAGTTTCTTGAGATTCATGCATGAAAAAGTCAACAAGACCTGCATCCTCAGCCTCGCCAAACCTCTGTATTGTGTGAAGCGCATTGCGTGCTTCACCTTCGCATCGGCGAATACGCGTTCTATCGTTTCCTTTCGCCGCTTGTAGACTTCCCGCCCCTCCGGCGTGTGCCTCACATCCTCCGCACGTTCCATGTATTCTTCCCAGACATGGCGTGGGATGACCTTTTGGCAGCCTTTGCTCTCGGTGCACTGCCTCCTGTGCGGGCAACTCTTGCATATGGCAGGATTGCTCTTGTACTCCCGGTAGCCGTCCCGGTTGGTCGTGCTGTATTTCAATACCTGGTCATTCGGGCAAAGATAACAATCGTAATGCTCGTCATATACATACTCATACTTCTTGAAAAAACCTTCTTTTGTCATGGGACGCTTGTAGGGCACGCTGGGCAGTCTGCCGCTGTCGAAAATCTGCTTCATGATCCAGGGCGTGCGGTAACCGCTGTCCAGCACCGCCATTTTGATTTCCGGGAACTTCGCCAAAACCTTGCGATACAATCCGTCAAACATCACGCTGTCGTGGACATTCCCGGCGGATACCTCCGCACCCAGCACAAAACCGTGCCTGTCACAGGCGACATGGGTCGTGTAAGCGAACTCCTTTTTGTGCTCCCCCTTGTGGAACAGGCCGCATTCCGGGTCGGTGGTGCTCTGTTTTACCGTTTTGACAGGCGGTTCCCCCCCGTCCCCGGGCGGTTTGGGCGGCTTCTTTCCGTGCGCCGCCCGATCTCGCTCGATCTCCTTTTCCAGCTCGTCCTGGTAATGCCTCGCCTCTTTCTTGACGACTTCGTTGGTATATTTATGGTTGTTGGCGTTGGCCTTGATGTGGGTCGCGTCGATGAACACAGCACCGGCATCCACAAACCCCGCCGCTACCGCTTCCGTAAGGATTTTACCGAATATCTTCTCAAAAATGTCGGTGCCGGCGAAACGGCGCAGATAATTCTTGCCAAAGGTGGTGAAATGGGGTACCGGCTCCGTCATGCCGTACCCCAGAAACCAGCGGTACGCCATGTTGACCTCTATTTCCCGGATGGTCTGGCGCATGGAACGTATACCGAAGGTGTATTGCAGCAATACAATTTTGAATAACACCACAGGGTCGATAGAAGGACGACCGTTGTCGGCGCAGTACAGCTCACGCACCTCGTCGTAGATGAACCCGAAGTCTATGGCCCGGTCTATGTCCCGCAAGTTATGTTTTGGCGGCACCAGGTCTGCGATGCACACCATCTATATCTGCCTGATCTTTTCCTTCCGGTTATCGCTTAA
>JAAYKM010000119.1 GCA_012522415.1 Deltaproteobacteria bacterium
ACGTAACCCTGATAAGGGTTTGCGCTCCAAAGGCATCTTTCACCGGGTGGAACAACATCGGTATGAGTCAATATCCAAACCTTGCGTTGAGAATATTCTCCGGCAAGGCCGACCAACAGATTCGGGCGATACCCGGACGGCACCCGCTCATCCGGTGCGTTTATTTCCAGTATATCGGGAAAGCCTGCCTGTATAAGATATTTCCGCAAATAATCCGTTTTTTCCGCTTCTCCTGAACCACCGTTGTCCGGAGAGAGCGCCGGAATACCGGTTAATTTTATCTGAAGGTCCACCATATCATCCACATAACTCTCGATACGGTGAAAAATCCGGGCCTTGGTTTTCTGGTTAATCATAGACAGGGTCCTTTGAAAAACCAGAAAACTCCGCCGTCTTCAGGCTGTCCTGATGTCCATTTTTTCCATGATAAATCGAAGAATGACGGTACTGATTGCTTCCACTTCGCAAGGGGCACGCCTCGATCATGGTAACGTGTTCTCTTTTCCTTTAAAGATCATTGTTTCCGTTTCCGCATGAAATTGCTGATTCCCAGAACAATTAAAATGGCTGGCAACAGATATGTACCCAAAGCGTGGAGACTCAAATTCCAATTCTTCATCGAAAGGAAGACCAAACCGACAACGAGAATCAACCATCCGCCGATATCCTTGATTTTCTGCATAAGCATAGAAGAGGCGATAACCAAAAGCAGAATCGGCCAGCTTTTTTCGAACCCATAAATACCCATGTTGTTGAGAAGAAGCAAACAACCCAAGGTAATGAGAATCGAGGCGCCGGTTAAAATATCGACCTTTTTCCTCCTGCTCATACAATAACCTCCGTCACCATGTACTTTTCAGATCATTGTTTCTCCATTTTTTCCGCTATTTTCATAAAAGGCCTGATCAAATCGATCGGAATAGGGAAAATCGTCGTCGAGTTATTTTCCGCTGAAACCTGAACGAGGGTCTGGAGATAGCGCAACTGCAGGGAAATGGGTTCGGTGGCAATCACCGACGCCGCATCGGTTAACTTCCGGGCCGCCTGAAATTCTCCTTCGGCGTTGATGATCTTCGCCCGTCGCTCGCGTTCCGCCTCCGCCTGTTTGGCCATGGCCCGTTTCATCTCCTCCGGCAGGTCAATATGTTTGACTTCGACCAGGGTGACCTTAATCCCCCACGGGCCACTGCTTCGATCGAGGATTTCCTGAATATTGAGATTAATTTTCTCCCGTTCCGCGAGGATTTCATCCAGTTCAAACTGACCGCAGACGCTTCGCAGGGTGGTCTGGGCCAGTTGGGAGGTTGCATAAAGGTAGTTTTCCACTTCCACCACCGCCGAATTGGCATCGACAACACGAAAATAGATAACGGCATTGACCTTGATGGATACATTGTCCCGGGTAATGACATCCTGGGGTGGTACATCCATTGCGATCGTCCGCATGTCGACCTTGATCATTTTATCCACAACAGGGATCAAGATGATGATACCGGGGCCTTTTGTATCGATGATTCGACCCAGCCGGAAAATAACCCCCCGTTCGTATTCATTGAGAACCCGGATCGCAGATGCGAGAAACATGACCACAAGGACAACAATAACTATCATGGTATAGTCAAACATAAAACGACCTCCTTCAATTGATTTCTTCCACGTTAAGAGTCAATCCTTCGACACTGTTCACTCGAATCTGTTTGCCTTGGACGATATTCCCGTCGCTTTTGGCATTCCAATATTCGCCTTTTATCAGAACCTTTCCGTGGTCGTGAATATCCGTCACGGCCACGCCTTCCATGCCTTCCATCTCCTCCTTTCCCGTAAGTTTTTTCCTCAATTGCGCCTTGACGACCAAACTGATCACCGCAACAAAGAAAAGGGACAAAACCGTCACCACGGGTACCAGAATCTGCAGGGAAACGCGCAGAGCGGGTTCCGGAGAATCAAAGAGTAAAAGAGATCCCATCACCAGGGAAATGATTCCGGCGACTGTCAACAGACCATGACTGATCACTTTGATTTCCGCGATAAACAAAACAATGGCGAAAAGAATCAAAAGCACCCCGGCATAATTAACCGGAAGGGTCTGGAGGGCAAAAAAGGCCAGAATCAGGGACATGCCGCCGATCACACCCGGGAGAATCGCCCCCGGGTTGGAAAACTCAAAGTACAACCCTGCGAGCCCGATGAGAAAGAGGATATAGGCGATATTGGGATTACTTATCGTTGACAGAATCTGTAAGCGGAGCCCCATCTTCTTTTCTCTGATTTGAGCGTGACGCGTTTTCAGCACCTGCTCACCCTTCGGAAGAACGATACGTCGGTTATCGATCTGCGAGAGAAGATGGTTCACATCTGATGCCACGATATCGATCACTCCAAGTTTCAGAGCTTCCTCAGCTGTAATGGATTCACTTTTCAAGACCGCCTTTGCCGCCCATTCCTCGTTTCGACCACGCTTTTTGGCTATACCTTTCACATAAGCCACAGCATCCTTTTCCACTTTTTCCGCCATCGTCTCGTCCATTTGGCCGCCAATCCCGATGGCAACAGGGTGTGCGGCACCAATGTTCGTCCCGGGCGTCATGGCAGCCACGTGAGCGGCAATCGTGATAATGACCCCAGCGGAGGCAGCGCGTGCTCCTGACGGGTGAATAAAGACAATCACCGGTAACGGGGCGTTGAGGATGCTTTTCGCGATTGTCCTCATGCTTGTGTCAAGCCCACCGGGTGTATCCATAAGAATGACCAAACCAGACGCAGACATTTTCGCCGACTCCTCGATACACTGCCCGATATATTCGGCAATTGGTGGCGTGATCGTGGCATCGACGGTGATCACGTCGAAAACAGGCGGCGTCCCCTCTGCACCAGCCAGACCGTACAAACCGAGGAGAAGGCATATGAGGAAGGCAGCGACTCCTGTTCCCTTGTCACCCGTTACTCTCCTCACCGCCCGTACTCCTTCTTCATTTTATGGGATTTATGATTTTTCAACAGTTTGTAACCGTTTCATGATTTGTTGCACATCTTCCCAAACCAGCTTCTTTGCTGAGGCGTTGCGCAGCAAATATGCCGGATGGTACGTCGGCATGAGGGGTATGCCATGGTAATTGTGAAATCTTCCCCGCATGGTCGTGATCGGCGCCTCGTTCTTGAGCAGGGTACGGGCGGCAAAGGTTCCCAAAGCGCATATGACGCGTGGTTTGATCGCTTCCATTTGCCGGATTAAAAAAGGCTCGCAGGCCAAGATTTCTCCCGGCAGAGGGTTCCGGTTTCCCGGAGGACGACACTTGAGAATATTACAGATATAAACCTCCCCCCGCGTAAGGGACATCGCTTCGATGATTTTGGTCAAAAGCTGACCCGCACGACCGACAAAGGGCCTTCCCTGTCGGTCTTCATCTTCCCCAGGCGCCTCACCGACAAACACCACTTGCGCTCGGCTGCTCCCTTCACCAAACACGATATTTCGTCGCGTCGCGTGAAGACCGCAGCGCCGGCAATCCCCCAGACTCGCGTGGACGGCCTGGAGTGTTTCTTTCTCAAACTCGTCATTTCCAGGAACTTCAGCATAATGGACACTCGACACATCGGACCTTTCCACCCCAAGATACGATAGGGGATGATTTTTCTCACGATCCAGGGTGATGGCTGTTATGAGAGAGTCGATGATTTCCAGCAATTCTACGGAGGGATCCTGTCCGGCAACCATGGTCAATCCGTTTCTCAGGCCGTATGCGACTTTCGCATCTCCCGAACGCGGTCCAAAATCCGGTTGGCCGCGTCCATTTTATCCATGATCGGCAATTCTTCCATCCCCCCATCCCGGTCAAGGATCTTAATGATATTGGTATCCGTCTGAAACCCTGCCCCCTCCTGAGTCAGATCATTCGCTACAATCATGTCCAGATTCTTTCCCAGAAGCTTCTCCCTGGCATTCTCCACCAGATTTTCCGACTCCATGGCAAACCCGACAAGGATGCGGTTACCCTTCTGCCTGCCAATCTCCTCTATAATGTCGGGATTCCTGACCAGTTTTACCGTCAGGGCATCTTTCTTTTTCTTCATTTTGTTCGGAGCAACTTCCCCTGGCCGGTAGTCCGCCACGGCCGCCGCCTTGATGATTACAGTCGCGCCCTCCAGATTGGCCATAACGGCGTCCCTCATTTCGATTGCCGTCGCCACAGGCAGGTAAAGGACCCCGTCAGGTTTTTTCAGTGCGGAGGGTCCGCTGACCAAGGTCACATGTGCGCCCCGGCGCCTTGCCATCGTGGCCAGTGCATATCCCATTTTTCCTGACGAATGATTGGAAATGAAGCGGACGGGATCGAAGGACTCCCGTGTCGGACCAGCTGTCACAAGAATCCGCTCACCGGCAAGATCCTTGTCCGTCAGCACGGTTTCGATGGCCTCCATAATATCCGAGACTTCTGCCAGTCTTCCCGGACCGGTCACCTTGCAGGCGAGATCTCCGTAACCGGGCTCCACAAAACGATATCCCAGGGTTGCCAATTTAGCAATATTGGCCTGCAGAACAGGATTGCCATACATGTGCATGTTCATGGCGGGACAGAGGAGAACCGGCGCCCTTGTAGCCATGATCACTGTAGTCAAAAGGTCGTCGGCGATTCCGGAGGCGATTTTCCCGATCACGTTGGCCGTGGCGGGTGCAAGCACAGCAATGTTGGCGTACTCGGCCAGGGAGATATGGGCAATATCGTGATCCTTGATCAGGGAAAACATATCCGTATAAACAGGATTGCGGGACAAGGTCTGGATAGTCATGGGCGTCATGAATTCGCAGGCGTTTTCCGTCATGATGACTTTTACGCCGGCCCCTCGCCGGATGCACGCCCGTATCAATTCGCCCGTTTTATAGGCCGCAATGCCACCGCTCATGCCGAGCAGAACGTTTTTCCCTTCCAACATCCTCAATGCTCTCCGGAATACGATTTAGAACAAATAGAGAGAAAATATAACAACAAAGGAGGGCAACTTCAAGCTGAATTGTCTCAGGAAACGGCCTCGCAGAGACAATTTCATCTTGCAAAACAGTAGGGAAACCAATATACGTCCAAAGCAAAGGCGGACTGACTGAACCCGTCACATTCGGACATGGCATAACCCCAACGAGGTATCCACAGATGCCCTACACCAACATATCGCTTTCAAAGGGAAATTCCATGAAGAAATTAACCCCGTTCTTGCTGGCTGGTGTTGTTCTTATCCTTCTCATCGCCGTTGTTTTTTTCATGCTGCCTGTTTTCGAGGGGGGCAAACCTACAATCAAGTTGTCGCCGGACCTGAAATCAATCGGACCGGGGCAGGCGTTTTCCCTCACCGTAGCCGACAAAAAAAGTGGCGTGAAAACCATCCTGGTCAATCTGACCCAAAACGGCAAGACCCATGTGTTGGCTTCCATCTCCCATGCAGATAAAGGCCCTGTATACCAGGATATTCCCATCAAGATCGATCCCTCAATGAAGCTGATCGACGGCCCCGCAATCCTTCAGATCATTGCTGTGGATTCCTCTTTCCGGAAGAACAAGGCAACCGTCGTCAAACCGGTCTATGTCGATTTTACCCCCGCCCAGATTTTTCTGCTCAACACAATGAATCACATCAATCCAGGCGGCGTATGCGTGATTCTGTATCGAACATCCGAACCGGTCGTGGAAAGCGGGGTATTCGTCAATGAAACTTTTTTCAAAGCCTATCCGATCACCGTATCCGGTAAACCCTGCTATGTCTGCTACTTCGCGATTCCCTTGGACACCGGAAACGGCGAACCACATATCCGGGCCTATGTAAAAGATCCGGGCCAGAACGAAACGTCAGCCAACATTAATTTTATTCTGAAGAAGAAGGTTTTCCGAAGTGATAAGGTCAACCTGAGTGACAACTTTCTCCAGAGAAAAATGCCCGATTTTCAAATGGCAATCCCTGAACTGCGCGGCAAAGCCCTTATCGATGTATTCACCTATGTGAACACGAAGATGCGTGAAGACAACCTCAATACCATCCAAGCCATCTGCCGACAGTCCCAACCGAAACCGCTCTGGGAAGGGACATTTCTCAGAATGAAAGACGGGGCGCCTATGGCACTTTTCGGTGATCGGAGAGAATGGATATTCGAAGGGCGGAAAATCGGGGAAAGCATTCACGAAGGCATCGATCTGGCTTCGACGGCACAGGCACCAGTCCAGGCTGCGAACAACGGCTTAATCGTTTTCACCGGCTCCCTGGGAATTTACGGAAATACGGTCATCATCGATCATGGTTTGGGAATGATTTCCTTATACGCGCACCTGAGTTCGATTCAGGTTAAGGAAGGACAGACGATCAGAAAGGGAGAAATCATTGGTAAAACCGGTTTGTCCGGTCTGGCAGGGGGCGATCATTTGCATTTCGGCATCATGGTGGGAGGGCAATTCGTCAATCCCATTGAATGGTGGGATGCGCATTGGATCACTGATAATGTAACAAAGAAATTTGACGTTTCCTTCTGAAGGATCATATTTTCCCAATATCCCGGTGGTAAACACTGGCAGGATAGTTTTTGCCATTTAAGTAAGCGCCGAGGCGGTTGGCCATGGCAACGGAGCGATGACGGCCGCCGGTACAACCCAGAGCGATATTGAGTCTGGACTTGCCTTCCTTTTCGTAAAGCGGCAGAAGAAACCCCATCAGATCCGTCATTTTCTCCACGAACCGTACACTTTCATCCGTGGAAAAAACATATTCCCTGACGGTTGTATCCTGCCCGTCACGGCGCTTCAGTTCTTCGACAAAATAAGGATTAGGGAGGAAACGGACGTCGAAAACGATATCTGCGTCCATGGGAATGCCATAACGATACCCGAACGACGTCACATAAATCAAAAGGCGTTTTAAAACACCATCGGCTATGTACGCGCGTTGGATAACCTCCTTCAACTGATGGACATTCAAGGGGGTTGTATCTATGACCCGATCGGCCATATTTTTCAGGGGCATGAGTTTTGCTCGCTCACGCTGGATGCCCTCCATGATGCTCCCCTTGGGTGCCAAAGGGTGAATGCGCCGTGTCTCACTGAAACGATGCACGAGACCATCGTCCGTAGAGTCCAAAAAGAGAATTTCAATGGTGTATCCCTGTTGTTTCAGCTGCGTAAAGATCCGCTGATATTCTTCGAGAAAACTTTTCTCCCGGAGATCCATGACCAAGGCTACACGGTCGACTGCCCGTTCGGGAGCGGCCTGGACGCTTAAAAATTGGGGTAGGAGCACTACTGGAAGATTGTCAACGCAATAAAACCCAATATCTTCGAGAGCGCGAAGAACGGTGCTTTTTCCCGAACCGGATAAACCCGTAATGATAACGATGCGGATTGGTCTCATAGGGTATCCTTTGGGCGGGTAAAACCCTGCACCCACTTTTCGATGAGCGTGGCAGGACGGGAGTGACCAGACATTGACGGAAAAACGGAAAAGGGCAGAGGAACTCCCATGAGGCAACGCGTCGCCGCCCCGGTCTGCATATTCGGTTCCGTCATCAACTCACTCCACAACTGTATCGGTGAATCAGATGCCATGCGGGTAATGTCGGGACAAGAACGGGTTGGCAAAATCCCCTCACCCCTGATGGCAATAAAGGTTCGTGCCAGTTTATACCCGCTGCCGTACAATTTGCCCTCCTTTTTTACAACCTCAATGAGATCGTCCGCAATCCAGATGTGACCTTTTCCGGCCAAATCAAGACCGCATGTGGTTTTACCTACACCTGCCTTTCCGGTAATCAGCAAGCCAAGACCGTGAACATTCGTTAAGACACCGTGAACCAACACGGTCTGACGTATTTTCTCACGAACGAGACCGATGACGCGGCTTTGCAAATAGGGGGCACCCAAGCACGAAAGCAAAAGACCAATGCCGTGATCTGCACAATATCGCCTAAACCCCTCCGGCGGTTCCTGGTTGTCCGCAAAGGCCACACAGGATACACTTTCCTTCCCCAAGCGGGCTAAAAACCTCTCCCGTTCTTCCGGAATCAGAAGTCTTTTTACGGCGCTGTCAGAAAGTACGAGTATGCTTTCTGGAGAGACAAGCGGAAAATCGTTCGGTTCGGCAATCAAAAAACATTCGGGGCAACAGGAGGCAGGAAATTCGCGGTCGGTCAGGGAAAAGACCTCCCGGAGACCCAGCCTTGCCTCCGATCCTTCCAGAAGCCCCCTGATCGATTTTCTCCTCAAAAGAAAGCTTTCGCCCCGCTCTTCCTAACAGGTCTCATCCTTTTCAGCAATGGCCTGATATAATTCATCAATAGTCTTTGCTTCCAGCAATTTTTTCCGAAATCCTGCATCCTTGAGCATCCGGGAGAGCTTCGCGAGGGTCTTCAGATGCTGCCCCGTCGACTGTTCGGGCGCAACGAGGAGAAAAAAGAGGTGGACGGGCTTGCTGTCCATTGCCTCAAAGGGGATCCCCGCATCACTTTTTCCAAAGGCGATATATATATCGTCCAGATCCGCAAGCTTACCGTGCGGGATGGCAATACCGTCACCAATGCCTGTCGTGCCCAGTTTTTCCCGTTCCAGCAGGGTCTTGACCATGGCCGAATGATTAAATTCGATACTCCCACAGGTAAAAAGGGACGAGAGTTCGGAAAGCACATCCATCTTGTTTTTTGACTCCAAAGATACGGAGACGTATTCTTTTTTCAGCTTATCGATGATCTTCATTTCCGATGCCCCGCCAGTCAGCCGTTTGTTTCGATCACCGCTAAAGCACCGCCTTCACGGCGATACATGACATGAACGTTCTCAGTTTGGATATCTCGGTAAACCACGAAAAGATTCTTCGTTTCTTCCATCTGCATGGCCGCATCTTCCAGGGACATAGGTTGCAAATGAACCTTTTTCGTTTCCACCACGCGTGACATCGACGACTCGTCAAATTCCTCCACAACGGGTTCTCCAACCAGCGTACCGGTCTCCCTCCCCCCCGGTTTATGTGTCCGGATCTTTTCCTTATATTTTTTCAACTGGCGCTCCAGTTTGTCTACGGCGGTGTCGATAGCCAAGCGCATGTCCTTTGCTTCTTCCTTGCTGTTTATGTTCACACCATCTGCAATGAGGTTGATGTCAGCTAAATTTCTGAACTTTTCCACTTGAAGAACGACACGGGCCTCCGAGGGAGTATCAATATACTTGTCGAGTTTTTTCATTTTGTCTTCCACATATTCCCTCTGCCACAACTCATCTTCCCCATTTCGCAAGGTCACTGTAATTCTCATTATAGATCCTCCTTAAATTTCACTTCGCCCGGTTCTCGTTGTTGGTGAGTGGGCGCGTACAATTGAATCACCAAAGAAATGGCCATATAGTGTTGTTGTCAGGAAAAATCAATTGTTTTGTGGAGGTAAAATTATTTTCTTACGTCGGGAGGAGGGAAGGATGCCGAGCATCTCCCGATACTTCGCCACGGTCCTCCTGGCTATGGTGATTCCCGATGCCTTGAGTCGTTTGACGATGTCCTGATCGCTCAGAGGTTTCTGCCCATCCTCCTCCCCGATTATCTTTCGGATTTTCTCCTTCACGCTCGTGGAGGCGATGTCTCCGCCGTTTACGGTCTGGATGCTGCTGCTGAAGAAATACTTCAGCTCAAAGATCCCTCGGGGAGTAAGCATGTATTTGTTGGTGGACACCCGGCTGATGGTGGATTCGTGCATCTCCACATCATCTGCCACCTGCCTGAGGACAAGAGGTTTCAAGTAATTAATGCCTTTATCGAAAAATTCCCGTTGGTAATCAACGATGCTCTGAGCCACTTTTTCGACGGTTTTCTGTCTCTGTTCGATACTTTTGATCAACCACGTCGCCGACTGGACCCGTTCCCGGACGTACTGTTTACCTTCTTCCGCTTTGACTCCTCTTTTCAACCCTCCCATGACTTCTTTGTAGAGATTGTTTATCCGCAACCGCGGCATACCGTCTTCATTCAAAACCACTTTGTAATCACTTCCCTGTTTGACGATAAAGACATCCGGAACAATGGGCTGCACCCTTTCCTGAGTGAACACACTCCCGGGCTTCGGGTCCATGCTGCAGATCATGGCAACCAATCGGAGGACTTCCTCCAGCGTAATTTTCAATTTTCGGCAGATATTTGCATAGTTTTTCTTTTCTAGATCCCCCAGATGATCCCGGATAATGGTTTCCAGATTCTGGTTGGACGGATCAATGATTCTCGCCTGGATGAGGAGACATTCCTGAAGATTTCGAGCGGCGATACCCGGCGGATCAAACTCCTGAATTTTTTTCAGGACACTTTCGATGAAAGATAACCCCAGTGTCAGCAGCTCGGCAAGCTCCTCCACAGTAATGGCCATATAGCCGTTCGGATCGAGGTTCCCGATGATCTGCTCACCAACACGAACCTCGTCGGGCGTTAGACGGGATAATGTAAGCTGCCAGGTCAGGTGATCCGAGAGGGAAGGTGAGGATGTGAGCACATTATCCCATGAAAGGTTCTCACTGTCCCGGCGGTCATATTTCACACCCACGGGGCCGTAATCTTCCAAATAGCTGTTCCAGTCGAACTCCTCTTTACCATCTCCTTCGCCCGTCAACTCGCCCGGGCTTTCCAGGTTTTCCAGAGACGTATCCCGCTCTGTTCCATCGCTGGCATCAAGGCCTTCCGTGGACTCCGGGCCATCGGCTTCACTGAATTCAGCACTGTTTTCCTCTTCCGTCTCTGCATCCGGCAATTCCTCATCCAGGAAAGGGTTTTCCTCCATTTCCTGGCGAATCGTGTCCACGAGTTCCAAACGGGAGAGCTGCAACAATTTGATTGCCTGTTGCAGTTGCGGAGTCATAATCAATTGTTGGGTTAATTTTAAATTTTGTCTCAGTTCCAAAGCCATAGCAATTGTCCACCCGGCGACATCCCATTCCCAATGAATTCAGCCGTCTTTCTCAACTTATTAAAGCGTGTTTGTCCTTCAGTTCAAAATCAAAATTTTCTCCGAAATAAATTTTTCTCGCCATTTCGCACCGGGCAATTTCTTGCGGTCCCCCCTCGACCAGCACCGACCCCTGGTTGATAATATAGCCACGATCACATACGGCGAGCGTTTCCCGGACATTGTGGTCGGAAATAACCACACCGATCCCCTTTTTTCTCAATTTAAATATAATTTCCTGAATATCCGCTACGGCCAAAGGGTCGATCCCCGCGAACGGCTCATCCAAGAGAATATACCGGGGTGATGTGACAAGGGCCCGTGTTATCTCTACCCTCCGGCGCTCTCCCCCGGAAAGGGAATAGGCATAGTTGTCCGCCAAACCCGTGAGATCCAGTTCCTGCAGAAGTTCCTCCAAACGCTTGTGGCGTTCTTTCCCGGACAATGCCAAGGTTTCGAGGATCGCCATGATGTTTTCTCGTACGGTGAGCTTGCGGAAAACCGACGGTTCCTGGGGCAGATAATTCAGTCCTTTCCGAGCCCGCTGGTACATGGGTTCGACGGTGACATCTTCTCCGTTCAAGAAGATCTTCCCGCCATCCGGTTTGATCAAACCCACAATCATGTAAAATGTGGTGGTTTTTCCGGCACCGTTCGGCCCAAGAAGACCAACCACTTCACCCGATTTAACGGTTAAATCAACTTGGTTGACAACCCTCCTGCCTTTGTATTTTTTGACGAGTCCCTGTGCTTCCAGCAATTCCATAAATCCGCCATTCATCCGCTCATGGCAACCGGGATATGGCTCCGGCAAGTCCTTGACCGCACTCCGTCACTATGGTTTCGTCTCTTTTTTTCTAGACGGGAAAATCGTAGCATTCACCCGCTGCTTGGTGCTGCTTTCCACAATACCCCGGTTTTCGTTTAAAAACACCACGACCCGATCACCCCGGATGACATTTTCCCCTTCGTTTAAAACCGCATCTCCCTTGATAATAATTTGTTGCGTGTCCTGAAGATAAACAGCTTCATTGCCTGTCACCACGCGTTCCCCCTGAGTGATCCGGACATTTCCCTTTGCCTCGATCCGATCTAGGTCACTTTTTTGATGAATGTCCATCACGCCGTCCCTTGCCCCGCTTTCCGTTTTCCTTTTATAGAAGAGGGTGATTGTTTCCGAACGAATTGTCCGCTCCCCCTGCGTGGCTATGGCGTTGCCATCAAACACCACCGTACCTCTGTCATTGTAGATATCCATCCGGTCCGATGAAATTTGAATCGGTGTGTCCCTGTCCACCATGTTTTTCTTCGCATCGGGATCTTTCCCGAATACCCCGGTTGTCGGGAAGATCACCCAAAAACACAGGAGTAAACAGATTATGATAGGCCATCGTGAAATCATCAACCCCTCCCGCCCCCTTTCCGTCATCTCGGTTGACGTGACGAAATGGTTGCTTTGACCTGGGACAGCAGAGTCAGCTGTCTTTTATCCACAAACAACCTCAACCCCACTCCCCTCACCTCAATGTCCCTGTTTATCATAGTTACAGGTGAGGTCGTATGAATTTTTTTCTCCGCATCCGTGTAGAAAAGCCGATCGGTGGTCACCAGGGTACCATCATCCGATTTGACTGCAACGTGACCCGTCATGGAAATATCCTTTTTATTCGTGTCATAACTCCCCCGGTCGGCGGTAATGGTATAGACTTGACGACTGGGCATAATGATCTTCACACGAACATCCTCCAAGTCCGCCGTATTGTCCTTCTTCTGATAGGTAACGGTTTTTGCCCGGATCTCATACCGGACGTCAGCCCGCCCTACCTCCGTGAAAAACACATCGTCTGCCTTCACATCGACTTTTTCCGGTACTATTTTCAGCGACGGCGAGGTTTTCTTCTCCTCCGGTTCCCGCCATTCAGAGAAAAGAACCCATCCGATCACCAACAGGATGACGATCGCCGCGACAGATATTTTCAGCAAAAACGGTTTCCTCATCAGCAATCCGGAAGGTTTTTGAAAAACAGAAAAAGATAACGCCATTTGCCGAAAAACAAACGATCAACGGGATTCGTTCCTCTCTTCTTTTTTTCTACTTTCCAAGCCGCCTGCATAATCAGGCCCGAATTTTGCGTGACTGTACCCATGACTGGTTTATATCACCCGGCGAGCAGCCTGTAAAGGCATACTCCATTAAAGCATCAGAGGAATTCGGGAAAATGATACCGTTCTGCGACCTCTTTCCATTTCCCCTGCACCCTGAGAATAGTCTTGCAGATATCCCTCACCGCTCCCTTACCGCCTCCGAACGGCGAAATATAATCGGCCATGGGGGGCACTTCTTCCGCCGCATCCGCCACAGTGGCGGAAAAAGCCGCCTTTTTCATCAGGGGAATATCAACAATATCATCACCGACGTAGGCTGTTTCGGCAAAGGAAACACCCTTTGACGCCATCCAACGCGTAAAATATTCCAGTTTATTCATAACCCTCTGATGGACCTCGCTGACACCCAGATCTTCCGCACGGAGTTCCACAACACGGGAGCGGCGTCCCGTGAGAAACATGATGTTGAAACCGAAACGCATCATCATTTTCAGAGCATGGCCGTCTTTGACATTGAAATGCTTGCTTTCCAGTCCATTGTCATCGAGGATAACCCGACCATCGGTCAGGACCCCATCCACATCCAACACCAGCCATCGGACTCCTTTGATCCTTTCCTTGACTTCATCACTTAACTCATCATTCATACGGAATTTTCCTCTCTTCTGATCTTTTTATCTCGCACCGCCAAAGAAACCCTATGGATTTTTCACAATCCCGTCAATCTCTTTAAGCACCTTGAGCAAGAAGGGAAGCGTTTCCAATTGCAATGAGTTCGGCCCATCGCAGAGAGCCCGGTCGGGATTAGGGTGTACTTCCAGGAAAAGACCGTCAACACCAACGGCAACAGCGGCTCGCGCCAAATAGGGAACCATTTCCCGCTCCCCCCCCGATGCCTTACCGGTTCCTCCAGGCAATTGAACGCTATGAGTCCCATCGTAGACCACAGGATAACCCAAGGCCCGCATAAGAGGAAGAGAACGAAAATCACTGACCAGATTATTATACCCGAAAGAAACCCCTCTTTCCGTCACGATAATTTTATGATTTCCGGTTGTTTCGGCCTTGGCAATGACATTCGCAATATCCCTCGGAGCGAGGAATTGACCTTTCTTGATATTGATGACCTTTGCCTGGCGCGCCACTTCAACGATGAAATCTGTCTGTCGGCAGAGAAAAGCGGGGATCTGTACGATATCGAGTACCTCGGAGGCGGGGCCGATCTCTTCAAATCGATGGACATCAGAAAGGACCGGGATTTTCAATTCATCCCTGATAGCCTTCAATATTCGCAACCCTTCCGTCAAGCCCGGCCCCCGGAAGGAATCCGCGGAAGTGCGGTTGGCTTTATCGTAAGATGCCTTGAAAACAAAAGGAATTCCCAGTTCTTCCGTCAGATTTTTGAGATAACAGGCGGTATCACGTGTACTCTGCTGGTCCTCTATAACACAGGGACCGGCAATCAGAACGATCCCCTCCCTTTGCCCACCGATCGCCACCCGTTCATTGATAACAACCTGTTCCACGATCCCTACGACCCCCTTTGATTTTCTTTGTTCTGTTTTTCCCTCAGAAGGCGTATCTTCAACTGAGGAATCCGTTCACTCGCCTCCTCATCACCCGGATTCAATTGATAGGCTCTGGTATAAGCATTGAGCGCATCCAACAATAATCCCTTTTTTTCGTAGGCCGCACCCATGCGACTATAGACATCACTTTCTTCCTCGTTGTAACGCAAGGAAACACGATAATTTTCAATGGCCTTGTCCAAATTGCCCTTCAAGCTGTATGCATAACCCAAATCCGCATAGACACCGCTTTTTTTCCCTTCCAGTTTAAGCAGTCGCTGATAGGTTTTTATGGCATCATCGTAACTTCCTATTTTTATATAATAATCTGCCAGATGGTTCAACGATTTCGGAGACGGCTTCTGCTCAGATGCTTTCCGGTAAAGGGCGGCCGCAGCCTTCTCTTTTCCCATTTTTTCGTACGTCACGGCCAGGTTATAATTTATTTTTTCGTCTTTTAAGCCAGACTGGATGGCTTTTTCATAATACCCGGCCGAGATTGCCAGTTTGTTCAATTCTCCGTAGGCGTATCCCAGGTTAGCGTAAATTTTGCCTTTTTGAGAGATTTTGTTGATCAGTTTCTCATAATATCCGATGGCTTGCGTGTAGCGTCCATTTCGAAATGCCAAATCAGCCAAGCGGAGCATTGCATCCGTATCGCCGGGCTGCAAAGCAAGCACTTTTTCATACGTGTTCATGGCCTCCGAATCGCGCCTGTTGTTCTCCAGAGATAGCGCCAAGTTGTAGAGGATTACCGGATTTTTCGGGGCCAGCGACGCCGCTTTCCGGTAATGCTTCAGTTCCTCCGTCCACATTTTCTTCCCGCCATAAGCCGATCCGAGATTGGCGTGTAGCGTGGCGCCGGCAGTGCCTTGACGGAGTCGATTGTTAAAAAGACGAATGGCCTCATCGTATTTCCCCTGCTTCAAGTACATGCGCCCCAATCCTTCGAGCATCGGGACGGATTGAGGCATTTTTTCCGTGACGATTCGGTACTGGGCGATCGCCTCATCCACCCGGTCCATTTTTTCATAAATCTCGGCCAGGCGAATACGGGCTGAATAATCCTGAGGCTTAAGCTTCACGAGAGTCTGGCATGATTCAGCGGCCTTCTCCCACGCACCCAAACGACTGTAGGCCAAAACCAGGTCTTCCCAGAGAGTGGAATCCTTCGGCTCGATTTTGACGGCGCGTTCGCCTGTTTCCGCGGCCAGATCATTTTTCCCCAAGACCAGACAGGATTTCAGCAATCCGGAGAGGGCCTTTATGTCATCCGGTTTTTGCGATAGGACAGCCTGGTATTCGGAAACCGCTGCGGAGTGCATGCCCATATGGCGATATATCTCTCCCAGGATTCTTCGGAGGGCGAGATCGCCGGGATTCGCCGCCACCACCCGCTTCAGATATTCAAGCTGCGTTCTGCGGCTGTTGGAGGCTTTTGCATAACGCAACCAATCCTGGGCCATGATCCGGATGTGGATCGGAATCGTTGTAAGGATTTCGCCTTGATAGGCAACCTGGATTTGTCCTGGCGCATAACCCTGTTTCATGACTTCCTCCGTCATATTGGCCATGGACAGCTCCACCAGATCGATGCCGCGTAGCAGCACCCGATAATCATCCGTGCCACCGATTCCCACCACATCAATGGAAAATCCTTTGTCCGTCAGAACATCGGACACAATGTCCTTGATCACAAATTCATCCCGGGAGGTCACATCGAAGACCGCCTGTTCGGAAATGAGGACCTCCTGACCGTTTTTTTCCGCCGTGAGCGCATAAATCCGGGGTGTTTGATCCAGCAGATAATAGGCCAAGGTTCCTTTAACACGCTGCATCAGAAAGGAAAGCAGGGCCGCTTTGTTCGGTGCAATGTAAGGAAGAATCAGGTAAACGACCAACATGAACAGAACCGCTGCGCCTGCTCCAATCCGGATCCCTCGATAGTTTCTTGATACAGTCAATGTGGCACCTTTCAGCAAATCATCCCCGAGGATGACATTTTTTGTGAACAATCTTTAATCGCTCGCCGGAGACGTGCGTATAAACCTGGGTCGTCGAAATGTCGGCATGCCCCAACATCATCTGGACGGAACGAAGATCCGCACCGCCCTCCAGCAAGTGCGACGCAAAAGAATGGCGAAATGTGTGAGGATACACTTTTTTCCTCAAACCCGCCCTTAAGGCATAAAAACGAATGATCTTCCAGAGCCCCTGACGGGTCAGCCTTTCTCCTCGCCGGTTCAAAAACAGGACGTCGCTCCTTTTCTCTCTGAGCAGAAGCGGCCGAGCCTGATCAGCATACGATTTTACGGCATCGTAGGCTGCCTGACCGATTGGCACGATTCTTTCCTTACTCCCCTTGCCGAAGGCGATCAGATATCCCGCCTGCCAATTGATATGGTTCATATTCAGGGCAATCAACTCCGATACACGAAGTCCCGTCGCGTAGAGCAATTCGAGCATGGCCGTATCCCGTACTCTGGCCGGCGTTTCATGACCCGGTGTTTTCAACAGTGTTTCCATCTCTTCCCGGTTCAAAATGTTGGGAAGCCGTATCCAACTCTTGGCCAATTCGATATGGGCAACCGGGTTTGTTTCAGCCAGCCTTTCCTGAATGAGATATTTATGAAAACCACGAATCGCAACGAGACTTCGGTTCATGGAAACGGATGAAAGCCCCGTCGTCCTTCTCTGCTCAAGGAAGGCAACCAGGAGCTCCGGCGTCATTCCATCCCAAGACCGAATGCCACGGCGGGATGCAAAGTCGGAGTACCTCCCCAAATCACGTCCGTAAGCTTCCAGCGTATTCCGTGACAGTCCCTTTTCCACGGTCAGATAATTAAGATAGGTATCGAGTACAACGTCAATCGTATCCATGATAATCCACCGCTATTATCCCCTCCTGCCAGACAAGACAGCTGTTTACCCCATTGTGAGAATCGTGCCTTATCTCATCGATGGCACGAGCCCACCCTGGGGTCCAAACCCAACAGTCTTCTACACCACTTGGCCCACCTTGTGCAATAAGGAACCCCCACATCAACACCTGGCCTTGTTTCCAGAGTCGTTCTCCAATAATCGCCTATGGATTTACATTTTGCCATCCCTGTGATAGGCCCAAAACTGAAGAAACTGACAGGGGAGGAAAGATCGTGCTGCAAATTGAATCAACCCTGCTTGTGGTGATTGACATTCAGGGAAACCTCGCCCGAGCCGCCACCGACCGGGACTTGTTTTTTGAGAATACACGGAAGCTGATCCAGGGAGCAAAGATATTCCAGCTTCCCATCATGGTCACCGAACAGATTCCGGAAAAACTGGGGCCTACCATTCAGGATGTTGCAGAATTGCTGGACGGTATTGATCGCCTAAGGAAAGCAACATTCAGCTGCTGCGGAAACAGCGCTTTTATGGAGGCATTTGAAAAGGTCAATCGCAGGCAGGTATTGCTTTGCGGCATCGAATCTCACATCTGTGTCTATCAGACGGCGTTGGATCTTCTTGGTCGGGATTACGAAGTCCATGCGGTAGCCGACGCGATTTCTTCGCGTACCGCCAAAAATCGTGCAATAGGTCTCAAAAAAATGATTGCCGCCGGAGCGCATCTGACCAGTACGGAAACGGTTCTCTTCGAACTGCTGAGGACGGCGGAAAGCGACAAATTCAAGGACATATTCAGAGTCATCAAGTAACACGACCAGCTTGTCATGCTTTGAGAAAGGCCTCGACCGAACCAAGACGCTTGTCCCGCATGCTTTCCCCGATCAGGGAACCGATCAGACCGGCCGGGGCATCCGGATCTGAATCAAGAAACAGAGGAAATGAACGAACCGAAACAGGCCCAAATTATCCCCCCCCGCAGCAAGTCAGCTGGCCCAGTATAGACAATTTGGCGCCCTCCTTGAGGGGTCGCTGAAGCTCCTCGGTCCCCAGGTAGGAAATGCCCTCCAGATGGATGTAAGAACGGGATATGAGACCATCGCCATCCATAAAACGGTCATAGAGGCTTTTTCCTTCATGGTCATGAACGGCCCTGAACAAGTCGGCGATGGTGTCGCCTTCAAATTGAAATACCGCTTCGTATTTCTCATCACCCCAGCCGACGTCTCTTCTCAGGGGAAGGCTCAATATTTGCAGAGTTACCTCCATGGCTCACCCGATTCTAGTATCATTTTTTACTATTCCTGCATATATAACGGCCCCTTACGGGAAGAGAGCACATGGCCGTCCAGCTGGTGGGAGCGTATCCGGCAGCCCATGTGCTCCAAATCAGAAAAAAAGACAACCCATTTTTATCAAGCGCTCTTGTCCGAAATCCTTTGCACAACGTTAACCCGCTTATTCCACCTCAACGAGTGGTCGGTAAACACCCGCATAAATCAAACACATTTCACACAAGAGGCCTCCAACCAGAACCAGGAGGCCGGCAAGACTCAACAGGGAGGCGGAAACCGTTTCGACGTTCACGAGGTAATAGCCGACAAGACAGATCGGGGCCAGCAATCCGGCAATGATCACGCCAAACCCGAACATCATGCTGAACTTGCCCGTGATAAGCATGCTCGCTGCCTGCTGCGCCGATTTCGTCATCCGCTTCACAACGGTCAACAGGATGAAAATCAGCAGCGTTGTGGTCACCAGGGTCAGCAGAAACTGCCGGGCAAGGGCCGGATAGCCGAACTGATCCGCTGTAAACGGAGCCAGCACCAGAAACAAGGCATAACCCATGCAGAAAGAGTAGCTGATGATCAGCACCGGAATAATCGGTGAATTCCAGAAGCCGATATTACGTGCTTCCGCAAACACAAAGCCCACATAGGCCATGATGAAGAAGGCGGCAAGGGCCGTCAGAATCGACACCACATTGGCCAGAATGACATTTTCAACCGTTACCATCCCTGTTCTGAAGGCGATGTCAATCAGCCCCAGGACAGCAAAAGTAAAAATGCCGTATGCGCCCCGGCTGATCCAAGAGGTCCCTGGTTTCCTTAATACGCCCATGGCCCGGAAAGGCTTGGAGGAAGCCAGCAGATGGGCGCCGTTCTTACAAACAACGACCAGCAGATACCCCACAATCAAGCCGATCCCATAATCAAATACCTGGGACAAAAGATAAAGTCCCGTGCCGACACCTCCCAGGTAGAAAGAAAGCACTTCGACCAACTTCCAGTCTGTCTGCGCCTTATACTGAGAGCCAATCTCCTGGCTTTCCGGAATAAGCCGCGTATAGTGCGGCAGCGCTTCAACGCGTTTGGTTGCCTCATTCGATATCATGGTTGACCTCCTATGGAAGATAATACACCGACGGGTTCGTACCCAGTTCAGCGTGCATCTGGTACCCGCCCCGGGCCAGAATGAGTTTTGAAACGTCACTGTTGGGATCGTTCAGATCACCGAACTTCAGTGCTTCCGTCGGGCACGTCTTCACGCATGCCGGCTGCAGACCGATTGTCACCCGGTCGATACAGAAATCACATTTCCCGGCCGTTCCCTCCTTGGACGCATTATCCCAGTACTTCTCGATCGGCGTAAATCCATTCGGGAAATAGGGCTCCACCTTCTCAAAAAACGAAATTGCCTCGTAAGGACACACCATCCGGCATACCCGCGCACCATAACATTTGCCGGGATCATAAATCACGACCCCGTCGTCCCGCTTGGAAAAAACACCGGATGGACAGTTCCGCACACACGGCGGATCGTCGCAGTGCATACAATTCGTCGGTATGTAACTGCGCTTTATATTCGGATATTTACCGGTCACCTTTTCAAAAACTTTCCGATAAAAGATGCCCGGAGGCGTTCCATTTTTCATCTTACATGCGATGGTGCAGGACTGGCATCCGATACATCGCTTCAAATCAATGGTCATTCCATATCTGATCACGGTTTACCTCCTATGCCTTGTATATTTTGACTCTGATGGCGGAGTCCAGAGAACTGTTCATCTTGTCCATGTTGTCTAGGTGCTGCCCGAAAAACATGTTCCAGGACGGCCCTTCCTTTCTTCCGACCGGTTCGCCATAAGCAAGTCGCCCGCCGACGCCCGATATGCCGATGCAGTCGCGGTGGATGCCCTCCGTCACGTGTGCCCTGCCTCCGGCCCGGTAACCGTACTCCGACTCGATCCAGATCTCATCTCCATCATTGACGCCTTTTCTCTTGGCCTGGTCCGGATGGATCATCACCCCGTAGATCCAGGGATAGGTGTGCCCGATTTCCAGAAGGACAGGATTGTTCATCGACCAGGAACCGCTGTGAACCGCCGTCTTGTAATTCACCAAGTGGAGATCGTAATCCCCTTTCGGCTCAAAAGACCGGCCGGGTGACCAATCCAACAGCGGCTTGTAATCGTCCGTATCCCATTCCTTCTCCAAGCCCATCTCCGTAACCACGCGCTTGACGTCCTCACCCGCTTTAATCCAGTACTCCATGAAAATATTGTATCGACCCGGAACAAAGGGACCGGGATACTTCTCATCGACTTCCTTTTTCATCGTGAGGACCTGGGTGCCGCTTTTTTCATAATAGTCGATTCCCACACCGTGGCGGTCCTTCATGAAGTGGTCGTACATCTCCAGGCGGGTGTATTTCTTCTGGGGATCAAAGGCGTTTTCAGGCTTCAGAGACCACAGGATGTTGCACCAGTTGAGCAGATCCGGCATGCAGCCGACCCGATCGTAGATTTCCAGCATGATATCCATCCAATGCTTGATCTCCGGATTGGGCGGCTGGACCATGGGACGCCGGAAAAACCAGTACCAATCCTGTTCTCCCACGCCCTGGAATTTGAAGGGCAGATTGGCAAAGGGATCGCATCGCTCCGCCCAGTGGGCATTCGGCAAAACCAGATCGGCCATCTCCGTTGCCTCATTGATTTCCAGGGCAAATTGAAGGACAAATTTGATTTTCTTGAACAACTCCGCCATGAGGAGGGGGCTGATGTAGCCGGCGATGGGATTCGTGTGGGCCGTGATAAAAAATTCAATATCGTAATTAAGGCCGAATTTCTTGGGATTCTCCATCGAAATAGGCCAGAAGTTGTCACTGAAGGAGTTGCATGGGGTGAGGTCGAAAAGACCATAGGTCATGGGCTTTTGGACCGGACGCGCCGGATAGGAATCGAACGCACCGAAGTGCCAGTAGGTACCGTTCGGAGAAAGGTTGATCCCGTCGGCGTCCGCCTGGATGCCCCAGCGTTTTTTATAATTCGTGCTGATCCCCAGGACCCCGCCGGGAACATTCACGCCGCCGATCAGAACATTGATCATCTCAATCGCAAAAATGGTATGGATGGAGCGGCGGTGGTTCGCCGTTCCCTTCCCGGTCAGTAGCGTCGCCGGACGATAGGGCAGTTCCACCC
>JAAYKM010000120.1 GCA_012522415.1 Deltaproteobacteria bacterium
ACAATGAAGTTCGGCCGCACAGCTCTCTGGGAGATAAAACGCCTTATGAATTTATCAAAGAACATCAAACTATGCTACAGGAACAAGGACTCATTTTGAACTTGGTACATATTTTGGGGTAAGGTCAGGGCATCTCCCACATCAGTCCATCCCCTCTCCAAGGCGGAACAGCTCAAGCGTTGGCTGGCGAAAGTCGGTTATGAGCGGGTGCAGGAAATCGAAGATCCGGAGTTGGCAACAAAACGAACACGGGCGATCTACAAGGCAAAGGGTTACGTCGAGGTCTGGCTTGAAAAGCAGATGCGGGGTATCGGCGGCATTTCAAAAAATTGGGTTAGGAATTGGGTAATGAACGGCCATATGTACCACCTCGATGACTTGATTCAACTTTCTGCTCTTCAGCACGCAGCGTTTTGCCCTCGCCAGTGCGCCCTGATCCACGTCGAGCAGGTCTGGGTGGAAAATCGTCTGACCGCCGAAGGCCGGATCATGCACGAACGGGTTCATAATGAGGACAGTGTGGTGCGGGGAAAGATGAGAATCGACTACGGTGTACCATTGCGTTCTCTCCGTCTCGGCCTCATCGGTAAGGCCGACGTTGTCGAATTTCATCTGGAGGAGGATGGAACCTGGCGGCCCTTCCCCATTGAATACAAGCGAGGCAAACCGAAGGCGGATTTCTCGGACAAGATCCAGCTCTGTGCCCAGGCGGTCTGCCTCGAGGAGATGCTGGACCTTGCTGTTCCGAAGGGGGCTCTGTTTTATGGCCGGACGCGGCGGCGTCTGGAGGTCCTTTTCGATGAAGAGCTCAAAGAAAAAACGGTGCAGGCAGCGGAAGTTGCCCGTGCCTTGATCAACAACGGGAAGACACCGAAGCCGGTATATGCGAAACGTTGTGAAAGCTGTTCCCTTGTATCGGAATGTCTCCCCCGGACAATCGAAAAGAAACGATCCGTCAAGAATTATTTGAACAGAATATTGGGGGAATCATGAAAAAGCACCTCAATACCCTGTTTGTGACTACTCAGGGTGCTTACCTTGCCAAAGAAGGCGAAACCATCGTGGTCCGGGTGGAGCGGGAAATCCGGCTGCGTCTGCCCGTACACACCATTGGAGGTATTGTCTGCTTCGGCAATGTCTTGTGCAGTCCTTTCCTGTTGGGATTTTGTGCAGAAAACGGTGTCGGCATCAGTTTTCTATCGGAACAGGGTCGTTTTCTGGCGCGGGTTCAGGGGCCGGTATCGGGCAATGTACTCCTGCGCCGGGAACAGTACCGGCGGGCTGATGACACAAAAGCGTCGGCGGACATCGCCCGGAACATGGTCGTCGGGAAAATTTCCAACTGCCGGAGGGTGCTGCAGCGGGCACTACGTGACCATGGCGAAAAAGCGAATTTAGAAAAACTGAACCTGACCATCAAGCGCCTTGCCTATTATCTCGAACTGCTGAAAGAGTCGCATCCGTTGGAAGTCGTCCGTGGTTACGAAGGCGAGGCGGCACATTCCTATTTCGATGTGTTCGACCGGCTTATTGTGGCCCAAAAGGATGCTTTTTCTTTTGCGGAGCGCAACCGCCGGCCGCCCCTGGATAACGTCAATGCATTGCTATCCTTTGTTTATACGCTCCTGGTACACGACATTCGTTCCGCCCTCGAAGGTGTAGGGCTCGACCCAGCGGTCGGTTTTCTCCATCGGGATCGCCCCGGGAGGCCCGGCCTGGCCCTCGATCTGATGGAAGAATTTCGGCCCTTTCTGGCGGATCGCCTGGTCCTGTCGCTGATCAACCTGCGCCGGGTTCAGGGGAAGGGATTTCAAAAAGCGGACTCCGGCGGTCTGACCATGGGAGATGACACGCGGAAGACGGTCTTGGTCGCCTACCAGGAACGCAAACAGGAAGAGATGTATCATCCGTTTATTGATGAGAAGGTGTCTATCGGGTTGCTGTTTCATATTCAGGCGCTTCTTCTGGCCCGGCATCTACGGGGTGACCTAGACGGCTATCCTCCTTTCATATGGAAATAAGCTTTGTGAGAGGCTTGGCTTGCAAAAGAATGGGGTAAAAAATGCTGGTACTGGTCAGTTATGATGTGGCGACAAACGAAGCCGGAGGCGCACGCCGTCTGCGCCGGGTGGCCAAGGTCTGCCAGAATTACGGACAGCGTGTGCAATATTCCGTGTTTGAATGCCTTGTCAATCCTGCACAATGGACGGTCTTTAGAGAGAAGTTGATCAAGGAAATAGATATAAATTCAGATAGCCTTCGATTCTATTTCCTGGGCGCAAACTGGAAACGACGGGTCGAACACGTCGGTGCAAAACCGGCCTTGGATCAGGAGGGGCCATTGGTTGTTTAGTGTGTCCGCGAACAGGAAGATTACATGGAAACCCCGGTGGCTTCGCGGCCGATATAAATATGTGATTTTACATCTCTTTAGCGGAATAGCTCTTTGAAAATTGAATAATACCGGGAACGGGAAGGATGACCTCGCGGATTTTATAGATTTTCATGTTATTTTTTGAAGAGTTATATGTTGAATGGTCGCTCCCCTCGCGGGAGCGTGGATTGAAACAATAATTTTCACGTTACGCCAAAAACCCCTGACGTGTCGCTCCCCTCGCGGGAGCGTGGATTGAAACGCCGCCATGTTATTGAAGGGGGGGATGTAACCAAGGTCGCTCCCCTCGCGGGAGCGTGGATTGAAACTCGATGACTGCTGCACACATAAC
>JAAYKM010000121.1 GCA_012522415.1 Deltaproteobacteria bacterium
AAGTAGGCCAGATGAAACACGCCTACCTGGAGTCCCACGGGGGTCTTTTGAGCCAGTGCGGCGTCGAGAGCCGCCATGGACGCCTCCCTGTCCCGGAATTTTTTTTGAAAGACCTTGACGCCGAGGGTTTGAGCGGTGCGTTTGAAGATCATGCCCGGCATGGGGCGAAAGGAGGTGACCGGAATGTGGTTGATGCGGATAAACGGCAGATAGGCGAAAAACAAACCGGAACCGATTCCGAATGCCAGGGATTCATTGATGTCGATACCGTAGTAACGAAGAAGGTTTGCCGTGGAACCGTTTTCACAGTGGGCGGATTGATTGTGCCGAAAATCAATAGTCATGCGTCACCGTTATGGCGTGAATACCCGTGGACAGGTTCATCCTGTTTTCCTCTTGGTAAGGCAGCGGTCACATCAGGACAACATATCAGTTCTTCTTTCGATATGCTGAATGCTTCCGCATATTTTTCTAATGTTGCCGCATCCAATTTCCGGAAATTCTCCGGGTTCAAGTGCGCCTTGATTTTTCGTTTCGGGATTGCGGTGTAGGCGGAAAGCAATTTGATGTCGAACATGCAGCGTGCCATGTAAAAGGCCAGAGGACTTGCATGCCCTGCCTTGATTTGGGCCAAGGCTTCCTTCGCTTCTTCATCAATTTGCTCCCATGCCTGAATCAGGGCGGTGTTTTTCGGTTCCCATCCCGAACTCAGCACTTGAACATAGTCACCCTTTTCATCCACTGCGTAGCAGACCTCACGGGTCTTTCCTTCCAACAGATTCTCATCGTCCTGTGGGACCTGTTCTCGTTTCATGTCAACATACCGTTAGATGCATATAAATATAGGAAAATCGGGCACTTTCGGGAATCATGGCGAGGATTGTCATCCCCGGATCGAGCTCGCCCGAATGGAATAATTCTTCCAGCATCAAATAGATGGAGGCGCTGCCGATATTTCCCACCCGTGACAAATTCGTGAACCACTTTTCCTGGGGAATTGATATCCCCTGTTTCTTCATTTCAGATTCCAGGGGTTTTCGGAAATACTCCGAGGAGATATGGGGCAGAAAATAGTCGATTCCAGCAACCTGTAAACCATGTTTTTTGAGGGATGCGTCAAGGCTTTCCGTTGCCAGGCGGATAACATGTTTTTCCAAGAGGGCAACCTCCTGTTTGATGGAAAATACCGAATTGAAAAACCACTGTTCGGGAGAAAGTGATTTCCAGCTGACCATGGCGCCGGTGGGACTTCGGTCGAGGCCGGCGTACATGCAGGTATCGATTCTGTCGGCGAAAGAGTAGCTGTCGATCCAATCAATCCGGAGGGAAATAGAATCACCGCCGGTCGGCTTGTTTCGGAGCAGGGCCGCGCCGGCACCGTCGGAGAGCATCCAGCGGAGAAAGTCCTTTTCGAAGGCCAGAATTGGCTTTGCTTCCAGGCGGACAGGATAAGCCATTTCACCTTGAAAATGACGTGCATGCAAGAGCGGAGAGACCAGTTCTGAACCTGTGCAAACCGCGCTTTCGCTGTTACCGCTCATGATGGATAACATGCCGTACTTCATGGCGTACATCCCTGAGCAACACACGCCTGCTGTGGAGATGACTTCACCGGCGGGACAGCCTAAAACGCCCTGCACCATGACCGCATGAGAGGGTAGGAACTGGTCCGGTATTGACGTGCCGCAGCAAAGCAGTTCAATGTCTTCGGTATCAAAGGACGAATCCAGCAACCCCTTGACGGCGGCCGCCGTCAAGGCCGCATTGCTATGGGTTAGACGACCTTGTTCATCGATTGCGTAGTAACGGTTTTTGATGCCGTTTTGTCTTAAAACAATCCGTCGGCTGCGCGATGATTTGCCGTTGATGACTCCGAGTATTTTCTCCATTTCCTCGTTCGGAATCGGTTCGTTCGGTAAGAACTTTGCCAATTTTGTGATATAAGCTTTTTCTGTCATCGATACCCGTTTCGTCGTTTATGAAATCGATTGAAAACCAGCCCCAGCAAGGAATTCACCGGGGAAACGATTGCGAGGGCCAAAATCAGCTCCACGAAAAAGATATTCAACAACCTCTTTCTAACCCGGGGACGCTTGGTAATCGCATTGGCCCAGAGAAAAAAAATCTTCTTAGCACGATTTTCCAGCCTCGCCAATGAAACATTTATCTCGGTCTCGCCGAATGTTAGGGGTATTTCATCAGCTTCGACCATGCGTTCCTGTTCGAGCAAGGGTGTGATGGCATTTGCGTATTTTTCGGCGGCGGCAATATCGCTCTCGGACACACCCGGTGGTGGGAAAAGGCCCAAACAGCGGTCTTTCTTGCCCGTGAACATCCAGTAGCAGATCGTCACGGCACTGACGAGGTTGGGTGCCCGGTCGATTAGCACGATGTTGCCCCGGAGGCGTCCACCGAGATGTTCCAGCCTTTCCTTCACCCGTTCATACGATTTGATCCACATGTTGCGTGCGCCGATGACCGTCAGAACCTCGGCTCCCCGGAATAATTTTTTCGCCTCCGGACTCTGAAGGAATGTTGAGACGGGTAATGAGGGAGAAAGGTACCAGGGCTGAAAACCGAGAATAATCAAATCATATGAATCGGAATGCATTGCTTCGAACGGCGCCAACCTGATTGGCTTTTCCAGCACGCATTCGGGGAAAACCTCCAGAAAGGCGTGTCTTGTCCAGGGGAAGGGGTAAGACGTGGATGGCCGGATTTCCAGATACTCAATTGAAATCGACGGATTATCCGATATGGGCTTCACCATGGAATCCAGGATTCGCTTCAATTGACCTGTTTGGCTGTAATAAACCACCAGTATTCTTTTCATAAAAGAAACCATATTTTTTGCTTAGATCCCGAACGAAACAGAGATTTTTCCAAATAAGTACACTGACTTCGAGCGTAGAATATATAGCAAGCATGATGGACTATGTCAAAGTAAACGGTGATGGCCTGTTGCCTCATAAAAGATGTCACCCAGAGTCAATCAGGGAGAAGACTTTTTTGAGTTTTTCTTCGATGGTTTTTCTTAGCAGGAAAGGGTTGAGATTTTCAAGGTACTTGGTCATGGCGTTTTTTGTTTGTTGGAGTATGTAAGGGGATTC
Organism: Deltaproteobacteria bacterium; assembly: GCA_012522415.1. Classification (NCBI taxonomy): domain Bacteria; kingdom Pseudomonadati; phylum Myxococcota; class Myxococcia; species Deltaproteobacteria bacterium. The sequence goes on from JAAYKM010000121.1 coordinate 3,111, forward strand.
GATGATTCTTTGATAGGGTGTTTTTGGTAAGTCATGGTGTTTGATGGTTTTAGATCCGCACCGTTTTTTGGCGAGGAGTTTGACGGAAGGGCGGAAGAAGTGATGAAAGGTTCTCCATTCGCGTCGGTAGCGTTCATTAAGAGCGGGGACGATCATGGGTTTGTCTAGCCTTTGGTAACCGAGCCATTGTCGTACATGGGTCCAGTTTTTTTGTTCAATGTGTGCGTTGTCGTCTTTGTGATAGGGGCTGGATCGTGTGAATCGGACGGGTTTTTTTCTTTGAGTGAAGTGCCTCAGGAGATGCTGGTTGAGGAACTCTGATCCGTTATCGGAATCGAATCCTAACAGGTGGAAGGGGAGGGCCTTTTCGATATCTTTGAGGTGCTTGAGGACACCGGATTCCCCTTTTCCCCAGATGGCTCTTTGTTCGGTCCACCCGGTGGCGATATCGACGATATCGAGGGTATAGACGAAGGTACCGGAGAGGGAATCGCCGCAATGGGCGACGGTACCGGCTTCGATGAACCCTGGCCTGGATTCGTCCCATTGGGTGGTTTGGATGGGGATCTGTTTTTTGAGCAAAGTTCCTGGTTTGGTGGTGGTGCGTCCCCGTTTTTGATACTGAATACGGACGGGTTTCAAGAGCCTGTCGATGGTGGCGGGGGAGATTGTAAGC
>JAAYKM010000122.1 GCA_012522415.1 Deltaproteobacteria bacterium
CCACCAAGTTCCGCTGGGATGCGGTCCAGGTTCTCAAGCTCCCGGATGTCATTGGCACTCATCCAGCCGTTCTGACGTGCGGTGGCGTAACCGCTCATTCGGCTCACATAGTCGCCGCGTAGCAGGCCATCCACATTGAACTTAATGAACAGCTTTGACTTTTCGCTCTCCATGAGTAGAGCGCGGCACATGGACTGTTCCCAGCGGACTACCCAAGGGTCCAGGGTGTATTTCACAAACTCGAGTGATTGCTGTTCGATGTTAGAGAAGGACGATTTCTCAAGGTCAGCCAGCATATGAGGTGGCACCCTGAAAATTCGAGCGATCTCATTGATCTGAAACTTTCTGGTTTCAAGGAACTGTGCTTGCTCCGGCGAGATCCCGATGGGCTGATACTTCATGCCTTCCTCTAGAACGGCCACCCTATGAGAGTTCCCGCTGCCCTGATAGGCTGCATTCCAGGACTCTTTAATTTTTTGTGGGTCCTTGATGGTGCCGGGGTGTTCCAGTACTCCGCCCGGAGCTGCTCCGTTAGCGAAGAATTTCGCACCGTATTCCTCAGTGGCAATGGCTAGTCCCACGGCATTCTTCGCCATCGCAATGGGAGAGTAACCGACTAGACCGTCAAAGCCGAGGCCCGGAATATGAAGAACGTCCGAGGGAGACAGGTAGACCTGGCTGTCTTTGCCGAGGGAGGGAGTGTCCTCGTTACTGCGTTGGTACAAATAGAAAAGCCGACCGTTTGAATCACGATCGACCGTCATTTTGTTTGGCATCAGCGGATAAAGCGCAACGACCTCGCCACGGGCGTTTCTAATGATCTGCGCGTAGGCGTTTCCCCATAATAAAAGATGACTCATCAGAGTTTCTCTAATCGCAAAGGGAGTCATCTCAGGATTTGGTTCATCATGAAGCAGTTTATATAGTGGGTGTTTGAGGTGTTTTTCCTTGCCACCGGTAGCATTATATTGATATATGTGGAGCGGAAGCCCCGCCAGTGTTTCGGATAATATCCTCACGCAGCTGTACACTGCTGTCATTTGCATGGCCGTCTGCTCATTGACAGGTTTGCCCGCGCTGGTGCTACCGAAAAAGAAGCTGTAGCGGCTACCACCGAGGGCATCTTTAGGCTTGTCACGCGCCTTGAATATTCCTTGAAGAATTCCCATAGACATCACTCTCCTTAAAGTGGGCATGAAAAAAGCACCTATTCTAAAATAGATGCTCAAGGTTTGTATTGGTTTCGCTTATTTGTATGATTTGCAGAATTCAAACTACTTTTTTGCTGCGGATCTTAAAGACGCCATACCATTTCTGATGTTTGAACCAGGGACAAAATCAATCCCCGAAGGTGCCGGGCGGTTAAGCCTTTCGTCATCTGCTGAGTATTCAAGCAGCTCAACAAGGCTTTGCCCGCCGTCTTTTCGATACTCTTTATCAAGCTTCAACTTTAAACCTTCTTCGATCCTGCGGCATCGACTGATACTATCTGAAATAGGTCGACTTGATATTTTGCCTTGTAACCAATCGCGGTATTCTTCGTCACGCATTTTCATCACCTCATCTATATTTTACAACAAGAACACGTGGATGTATTTGACATTTAAGAATTGCCGAATGCTGCATACCGACAGCTGTCAAAAACGGCATATAACCGAGGAATGTTAAGCCAGGTTTCATATTAAAAAAAAAGCAG
>JAAYKM010000123.1 GCA_012522415.1 Deltaproteobacteria bacterium
AGCGATCCTCATCGCGTATGGAGGGATCGCCACGTCTCCGGCGGCGTTCTATCAAATCAAATCCCGCTTTGACCGGCTCTCGTGGAAAAAGCTCCTGGTTCATCCCCAGAAGACATATGACCTTGAAAGGGATGCTGCGCATGGGAACCATGGCGCAAAAGGTAACGCCGCCGGACAGGAAACCTCCCGAAAAACCGGCTTTCTCCAATTCGTCGGTAAGACCGGTCCGGATAACGGAAAGCGGCAGGGAATCCTCATACCCGCTCAATTCCTCTGATTCAGACAATCCCTGCAGGACGTCCATGATATATTTTAAGTGAAAGAATGTCTCCTCTTCATTTTCATCAATGTGGAAAAATGTTTCGCAGAGCTGATGGAGAATCAAACGCCATCCATGAAGAGAGTGTCTTCCGCGAAGAAGTTTGCAGGTTTCGATAAGGCACGCCAGAAAGTCTATAAAACGGCCCAATGTTTCCGCTTTTTCCCCCTCAATGCCATCATAGGGGAGTCGTTCATCGTAAAGACGTTTGTTCTCTCCCGGCAGAGCGTAGCCCAGGAGCATACGGTCAATGCCGTCTTGCCAGCTGTGCGGGCTTAATTAAGGCAAACCGAGATCAATCAGGGCATCCTCGTCAATGCCCCAGCGGATACCGCTCTCCTTGATCCACCGATGGATCAGAGGTATTTCTTCCGATGCGATACCAAAGGCACGGCGTACCAGGCGCCTGTCAAGAAGGGCCGTAACACGCGATGCTTCAAAGCGGCTTTCGGCGAGATCCAGAATTTTGAAGAAAGAAACGATGATCGGATTGTCCCGCATGGGCTTACCGTCGGCGATACCGAAGGGTATGGATACATCACCGGCTTTCGGATTTTCTTCTTTGGAGTGGCTGAACACCGATTCAATGAAAGGGGCGTAAATATCGATATTCGGGGTCATGACAAGAATATCCCGCGGTTTGACCTGCTGATCGTTTTCGAAAAGTGAAAGAAGTCGATCGTAAAGAACCTCGACCTCTCGCAGGGGACTGTGACAGGCATGGCACTCTATCGTGTCGTCACTTTCTCTGCATTCCAGGCGAGGTGCCTCCCCTTTGCCGCGGTCGAGGAGATTCAGGATATCCGACTGGATGGTACGCAGCGCCGTGGATTCACCCGGACGCACAAAATAATCCCGGTGTTCCGCGGCAATATCGGCGAATGCAAAGAGAAAGTCCCTGCCCGTTTTCCCCATGGAGGCCAGGAGTGGGTTGCCCTTGTCCATCAATATGTCCCCGCCGCCGAATGGCCCTTTGTTCTGCCGTTTTTCCCTTTCCCGCTCCGACAGGATTTCCGACCAGTACTCACGGCACGGGTTGAGGAGAAACAGGTGTACATCGGTTAATGAAGAAAGGGTCAATATGACGTCGATCCAAAGGGACGGCAATGATGAAATGCCGATCATGGATATTCGTTCAGGAATAAGGATCGACCTCGAATGAAATGCTTTTAATTTTTCCTTGAAAAGCTTGAAAAGGGCTGGCGGATGTGGTTCCTTCGCATCTTCCCTTAAAAGCCGCCAGAGTTCTGCCTGCCAAACCTCATCTCCCTCGGTTGCGCTGCCCGTTTCCCATTTCAAAAGCATTTCCGGGCGGTAGGCCATGTACTGATCGAATACCCGTGCGATACGATGCGAGAGCTGGTGCAGTTTTTGAGAATAATCCATCTCGTAGGATTCCAGATAATGTCTGATGGCATCGAAGCCCGGCTGGTCGATTATTTTCGGAATCCATTTCATGATGCTCCAGGTCATCTTGTCGGGAAGGTAACAATCGGAAGGACCATCCGTTTCCGTTGCGTCTCTCAGCAGGTTGAGAAGATAGGCTCGTGGAAGCTGGAAAGATACATTGGTACAGAGGCCATGGTAGTCGGCAAGTCGCATGGAAAGCCATTTTTCCATGCCCCGACTGCCGACAAGGACAATTTCCGGTGAGCAAGGCGAGGGCAGGGGGGGCGTCATGATGTCTGCCAGACGTGCCGCCAGTATTTCCATCATATTGGATGTTGTAATATGAAGCCCCGCCATAAAGTCACCCGATGTGAGAAAGAACATGTATCACACCTTGCCTTCCCCTCCAAGCATTTCACTGGAAGATTTTCCCGATGTTGCCAGGATAAAAAAGGCTTTACAAACTGGAAAGGGGAAGTCAAGAATAGCACCGTCTTTGGAGGTGTAATTCATGGGATGGCTATGGCCGTTGGTGGCCGGTCTTTTTTTGTTCTGTGTCACGGCGGGATTTTATTTTCTTGGTCGCAGGAAGACAAGAGACAATATCCGAATTCAGTTTTATCTTGAATCCCTCGAAAAAAATTCTGAGCGCCTTGAAGGGCTGATCCGTGAGGAAGTGGAGCGGATGCGCGATACGGTGGTCAACAATGCGTTTCAGACAAAAACCTCCGTTGCCGGGGAGTTGAAGGATTTCGGGAATGCCGTGAAGAAATCGGTGGAGGATATGATCCATTTCCAGCGGATACATGTCGAGACCTCGACGAATCAGATGAATCTGTTCATAAAAAACAGCGAAGAACGCATTGAACGTATCCGTGCAACGGTCGATTCCAGGCTGGAACAGATCCAGAATGATAACGCCAGAAACATCGAACAGGTTCGCCTGACCGTAGATGAAAAACTACAGGGAACTTTGGAACGGCGCCTTGGCGAGTCGTTTCGTCAGGTTTCCGAACGACTGGAACAGGTTCACCGGGGCTTGGGTGATATGCAAAACCTTGCTTCGGGGGTCGGTGATTTGAAGAAGATTTTTGCGAATGTTAAATCCCGGGGCATGTGGGGGGAGATCCATTTGGAAAACCTGCTGGTCGATATTCTCTCACCCGCCCAGTATGAAAAAAATGTCCGGACGAAGGAACGGAGCAATGAGGTGGTGGAATTTGCCGTCAAATTGCCCGGCGGCGAAGAGGGTGAAATGCCGGTCTGGTTACCCGTTGACTCGAAATTTCCACTGGAAGATTACCAGCGTCTCATCGATGCCCGGGAAAGAGGTGAAACACAGGATGCCACGGAAGCGGCCCGCATGCTTGAGGTACGGTTGAAACGCTGTGCACGGGATATCCATGATAAATATCTTAGTCCTCCCCGGACAACTGATTTCGCTGTGATGTATCTCCCGTCGGAAGGGCTTTATGCCGAAACGGTGAGTCGAGCCGATTTGATCGCGGCCATGCAACGCGAATACAGGGTGCTGGTTGCCGGCCCCTCAACCTTCGCCGCCTTGCTGAATAGCCTGCAGATCGGCTTCAGGACCCTGGCCATTCAAAAACGCACAAGTGAAGTCTGGCAGATCCTGTCCGTTGTCAAGACCGAATTCGGTAAATTCGGCGAGATTCTCCAGGGGGTGAAAAAGAAACTGGAACAGGCAACGAACAACATGGATGACGCATTGAAAAAATCACGGATCATTCAGCGCAGGCTCCGTGATGTTCAGAGAATTGACGGGAGCGACAAAGGGCGGGCTGAAGATGAAATCATGGACGATCATGTGGACGATTAACCGGAATTCATTTGCCATAATCGAAGAATTATGAAAAAAACATCCGGGAAAAGACATCTATAGCTGGCCGCTATACGAGGTGGTTGTGTTATTGAAATATATTCTACCACAGAGACGGGCTGAAAAAGAACGCCATAAGGCAAAAAGAACCCTTCAGGGAAGGTGCAAATACCGATGCGATGCGGTTCTGTTGATTTTTTTCTTCTCTTGCCTGATATTCGCCCAAACCGGTATGTCATTCGCCCGGGATGTCCTTGTTTCGGGTAGTCCTGAAGTCGCCCTGCAGGCAAAATATATGGCCTTGCGGGATCGCCTGGACCAGAATGAATTCCAGAGACCCTTATCCTTGGATTCGTCGGAAACTGACGGGGAGTTGAGGGGTGAGATCCATGCCGTCCTGGACTTCCCCTTCAGGGAAACAGCCCTGGCATTGAGGGGGACCCATGCCTGGTGCGACATCCTTAATCTCCACCTCAATGTCAAATATTGTAGTGCCCGGACAAAAAAAACGGCGAACAGCTTGTCGCTTTCTGTCGGGCGCAAACATGAACAACCCCTCGATAAAGCATCGACCGTTGATTTGACCTTCCATGCCGATGCAACGAATCCGGATTACCTGCGAATCGTATTGCAGGCGGTAAATGGCCCTCTTGATACCCGGGACTATCGAATTGTGCTGGAGGCAATTCCTCTGGAGAGGCAGCGGACATTCATCCGCCTGTCATATTCCTATGAGACGAGCCTGATGGCGCGACTGGCCATGCAATGCTATTTCAGTACCCTGGGAAGAGATAAAGTCGGCTTCACCGTGACGGGAAGAACGGATGACGGGCGACCCATTTACACCAGAGAGATGCGTGGTGTCATCGAACGGAACACGATGCGATATTACCTGGCCATTGAAGCCTATCTCGGCACCATGGCCATACCGGAAGATCGACGCCTGGATATTCGCCTGAATAATTGGTTCGCTGCCACTGAACGATACCCTCTCCAGTTGCACGAGATGGACAGGGCAACCTATTTGAAGATGAAACGCAGAGAATATGAGCGGCAGATTGCCGTGCCGTAAACCCATAAGGGAAAATCCCCTGAAGCTACGCGTTCTTAGATCTTTACAGAGAAAAATATCCGCTGGCGACCGTTGTGTTAGTACCCCATAACCGTGTGAACCAAATAATAGACCATGGATAAAGACCTCATCAAACAGTGCCGATTTTTTCTGAAAGACACGATTCGAAAGATGATCGACTTTTCCAGGACGGATCAGTATCTCGGTGTTCCGCCGCCTCCTATTCAAAAACCTTTTTCCCAAGATGCGAAAAGAATTGTCCTGCCCGGCATGAAAGCATGGCAGGACATCGGAAAGGCCGATTTCAAGGCCATAATTCTCAACAGGGAAAGTCATCGGTCTTATCTGGAGGAGGCTCTTACCCTTGGAGAATTGGCTTTTCTCCTTTGGGCAAGCCAGGGGATAAAGGAGAGACTGGATGAGGGACATGCCCTCCGCACGGTTCCTTCCGCAGGATGCCGCCACAGCCTCGAGACTTATCTTTGCGTATTGAATATCGATGGATTGGAACGCGGGATTTACCGTTATCTTCCTCTTGAGCATCAATTGCTCCTCCTGTACACGGACCAGGATCTGGATGAAAAAATTTTCGAAGCAACTTTCAACCAGACTTATCCGGCGGTGGCCGCCGTTACCTTGATATGGACCACCATTCCATACAGGATGGAGTGGCGCTATGGTCCGGCTTCAGCTAAAGTTATCGCCATTGAGGCGGGTCATGCCTGTCAGAATCTTTATTTGGCCTGTGAAGCAATTGGGGCGGGTGCATGTGCCATGGCCGCTTATGACCAACAGGCCATGGATCACCTTCTTCATATCGACGGTGAAGATGAATTCACCCTGTATCTGGCATCGGTGGGACGAAAATTGTAGAAACGCGCTGTCATTAATTCACCGTAACCAACCGTTCTTCAGAGGGGCGGAGGCACGTATTTTATGAAGACTTTCCTTGCATTCCCACCGATGCGTGATTAAAATATAATCATCGGACAGGGGATGAAGTGAAAGTGGATTGAACAGACTGAGAAAGGAGGATTCCCATGGCTCTTACGAAGGTTCTTATTGAGAGGAAGGTCAAACCAGGTCAGGAACAGGCGTTTAAAAAACTCATGCGCGAAGTACTCTCTGGAGCGGCACATACCCATGGTTTCATTTCCGGCGAGACCCTGCAGTCTCTGAGTGATCCCTCGGTTCATGTGACCATCAGTCTATGGAAAGATTTGTCATCCTGGCAGGATTGGATCAACAGCCCACCTCGTAAAAAAATACAGGAGGAATACGATAAGGCTCTGGCGGAACCCATGAAAGTTACCACTTTCCATTACGAGTGATAACGAAACGGACAGGAAGAGGGCAGCCTTTCGGCTGCCCTCTTTTTTTTCTGTTTTCCCGTCGGTGGGAAAAAGGGGCTGAATTGAGAGCTCCCGAGGCGGGTTGCCATTTGAGGACTTCCTCCATGTCCTAAAATATGCATGTCTATCATCGTTACCTGTTGTGTTGAAAAATATCTGAGTTCCTCCCCTTGGAAATATCTTGACAAAGCAATTCGACTGTGCTTTACTCCGCGAGCAGTATTTATTCATAAGGAGTAGGAGTACCCGATGGACAACAACACGCGGAAAAATATCCAGGCTTATTTTTATAGCTTTTATTTTTACGGCGAGGTCTGTCCGTCGCTTGGGGAGTAGAAGCAAATACATATAACCTTAAGCCATGGTCAGACCGATAGGCGCTAACCATGGCTTTTTTGTTTTTTGGCCATGGTGATGAAAGCACCGTGGCTTTTTTTATTTCAGCAAGGAGGATTATCAAATGATCATTATCATGAAAAGAGGGGCCAGCGAGGGGCAGATCGACCATGTCATCCACTGGATCGAATCCGTTGGCTACAATGCTCATCCATCGCGGGGTGTGGAGAGGACCATCATCGGTTGTGTTGGGGACGACCGGGGAAAAATTCAGCTCACTTATGCCGAATCCTTTTCAGGTGTGGAGAAAACCGTGCCGATTCTGAAACCCTATAAATTGGCAAGCAGGGAAGCCCGGGAGGGAGAAACGGTCATTCATGTGGGACGCCTGCGTATAGGCGGCGGTGGTTTTGTCGTCATGGCAGGTCCCTGTTCCGTTGAAAGCGAGGAACAGATGATGGAAAGCGCCTACATCGCCAAGAAAGGCGGGGCCGATATTCTTCGGGGCGGCGCCTATAAGCCACGCACCTCACCCTACAGTTTTCAGGGGATGGAAGAGGAGGGTTTGAAGCTCTTGAAAAAAGCCAGGGAAAAAACAGGCTTGCCGGTTATTACGGAGGTGATGAGTACGATGGAAGTCGATCTGGTTGAGGAATACACCGATGTGCTCCAGGTCGGCGCCCGGAACGTCCAGAATTTTTCACTCCTGAAAAGGATCGGGCAGTGCAAAAAACCGGTTCTTCTGAAACGGGGCATGATGACGACGATCGAGGAGCTTCTGATGTCGGCCGAGTATATTCTTTCATCGGGAAACGCGCAGGTGATTCTCTGTGAGCGAGGTATTCGCACCTTCGAAACGGCAACCCGTAATACCCTGGATATTTCTGCCGTACCCGTGCTCAAATCCCTGACGCATCTCCCGGTCATTGTCGATCCAAGTCATGCCGCCGGTCACTGGCACTACGTCAGGCCTTTAAGTCGGGCCGCCCTTGCGGTTGGTGCCGACGGCATCCTTGTTGAAGTCCACCCCGATCCGGCGAAGGCCGTTTCCGATGGGGTGCAATCCCTGAAACCGGAGAAGTTCTACAGCTTGATGGAAGAACTGCGTAAAATAGAAAACCTTTTGAAACTTCAGTGAGGTTGAAGGAAATGAAAAAGCTTGTCCTGGAAATTGAACGAAAGGGCACCGTCCGTTGTGAAATCACCATAGGCTATGACATCATGGACCGGGTTGGATTGCTTCTAGCGAAGGAGTACGGCAAGGTACGCTCTTTCATGGTTACGGACGATCGGGTGGCTGACCTTTATGGGGCGCAAATTACCGACGGGTTTCGGAAAATGGGAATGACAACCTCGATGATTGTGATCCCCGCAGGGGAAGCATCCAAAAACGTGGATACCGCCCTGTTCGTAATCGGGGAGATGCTCAAGGGGGGGGCTGATCGCAGCAGTGTTCTGATTGCTTTTGGAGGAGGGGTGGTAGGTGATCTGACCGGCTTTGTCGCTTCGATTTATATGCGTGGTATCCCTTATATCCAGATTCCGACAACCCTGATGGCCCAGGTGGACAGCAGCATAGGCGGAAAAACCGCCGTTGACCTGCCTGAGGGGAAGAACCTGATAGGAAGCTTCCATCAGCCGGGGAGAACCTATATTGACCTCAAATTTTTGGAAACGCTCCCTGAAAAAGAGATGAAAAACGGTCTGACCGAGATTATCAAAGCGGCGATCATTGAAGACATCACCCTGTTCAACCTTCTGGAATCCGAAGCAAAGGCCGTTAAAGAACGGGATCGCCTGATCTTGACACAAATCGTGGAAAAGGCTTGCCGGGTGAAAAGGGGAATCGTCGAACTGGATGAACGTGAGAGGGGGTTGCGGCGTATTCTCAATTTCGGTCATACCTTGGGACATGCCATTGAGGCGGAATCAGGCTACAGAATGAGTCACGGTGAGGCTGTCTCCATCGGCATGGTTGCCGCAACAAGAATTGCCGAGAAAATTTATGATTTGCCCCCGTCCGACAGGCAGCGAATTGAATCTCTCATCGGGGCACTCGGTCATCCGACAACCATAGGGGCGGATATTTCCACCGAGGGTATTCTGGCTCGGTTGAAAATGGATAAGAAAAAAATGGGGGACACGGTTCATTTTGTTTTAATCAAGAAAATAGGATTCCCTTTTGTCAATGGCGCGATTGAAAGCGGGACCCTCCGAGACATTATCGAGGAATTGAGGTCATGACGGATAAAAAATTGTTGGAAATTCGTCGCCAAATGTCAGAAGCGGACCAGAAAATTATTCGGTTGCTTGAACAGCGGGCAGGTTTGGCACGGAAGATCGGGAGCATAAAAGAAGAACACGGGACGGAGATCTACGATCCCGCGCGTGAGGCACAGATCATGTCGGATTTAGAAAAAGCGCTCCGCGATGACACCCTGCCCGCCGGATACCTGAAAACAATTTACCGAGAGATCATTTCCGCCTGTCGTAACCTGCAAAGGCCGATGGAGGTGGCTTGCCTGGGGCCGGCCGCATCATTTACGCATCTGGCGGCGAAATCTCATTTCGGTGGGAGCACCGCATTTTCCTTTCAATCGACGATCTCCCACGTTTTTGATGAAATGGAACGGGGACGGGCTGATCTGGGAGTCGTGCCCATTGAAAATACCTTCGAAGGGCCGGTCAATTTCACGGCCGATCGCCTGATTCATACCCCCATAAAGGTCATTGGAGAAATCTATCAGCGAATCAACCATTGCCTGTTATCGGAAGAGCGGGATTTGACGAGAATCAGACGCGTCTATTCCCATCCGCAGGCGTTTGCTCAGTGTCAGGATTGGTTGAAAAAAAAGATGCCGGATTCCGAGTATCTGGATGTTTCCAGCACGTCGGCGGCCGCACAGAGGGCTTTGCAGGAAAAGGGCGCGGCGGCGATCGCCAGTATACTGGCTGCCTCGGTTTACGGTCTCAATGTCCTGGCTGAATCCATTCAGGACCACCCTTTTAACACAACGCGGTTTATCGTTTTAGGACAAACGACGCCCGCGCCGACAGGTACCGACAAAACCTCCATCATCTTTGGAACACCCCATTCTCCTGGGGCGTTGCACCGTGCTCTGGGGGCCTTTGCGGATCGTCAAATCAACCTCATGAAAATCGAGTCTTATCCATTAAAAGAACGGTTGTGGGAGTATCTTTTTTTTGCCGATTTTGGCGGTCACGAAAAGGATCCGGTCATCGAAGATTGCCTGAATCATTTAAAAACGATGACGACCTTCGTGAAGGTCCTGGGCTCATATCCCAGAGCGGGAGAGAACCTATGATATGCGTTTCCATATGCGCGTCGACTCAGAAAAAGGCCATGCAGGATATCCGAAGGGTTTTCAACAGATGCGATCTTCTGGAGTTGCGGATGGACGAAATCGCGGACGGAAATCTCGTTGAACTGATAAACTGCATTCGCGGGTTGTCCCCAGCCTCTCCCGTTCTTGTTACATACCGCAAGTCAAGGCCATCCGAACTCGGTAGAATAACGAGGATGAATGAATCTACGCGTCGAATGGAGGACGATAGGAAGCGATGGGAAATCCTTCGGGAAGCGGTCCATTTGGAAACGGCCTATGTCGATGTCGAACTGGAGGATGATGACGAAAAAATCGCCTCTCTGAAGATGCTGATCGCGCGAAAAGGGCGGCGGACGAAACTCGTCTGTTCACATCACAACTACATGAAAACGCCTTCCTTGGCTCACTTGAAGAATTTGTATCAGGCCTGCGTTGCTAAAGGGGCGGATGTAATTAAGATCGTGCCCTATGCAAGGGCGGCGGAAGACAATATCCGCATCTTTCAATTTCTGGCCTGGGCGTCTAAACAGAAAAAAGAGGTTGTTGCATTTTGCATGGGTCCAAAAGGGCGTTTGAGCCGGGTTGGCGCCCTCCTCTTTGGAAGCGCCTTTTCCTTTGCAGCCCTGGATGAAAAATCTTCGGCCGCACCTGGTCAGATCGGAGTGAAGGATATGGAGATCCTGAAAGAAATACTTTTTCACGAGGAATGCAGAAATTGAAAACCCTCCCCCAAAAAAATCAGGCTGGTTTGATATTTGCCCTTTTCGGGAATCCGGTTGCTCAGAGCCTCTCCCCTCGAATGCATAACCGGGCGCTTCGGTTCATGGGAATCGATGGATATTATATCCCGGTTCTCGTCAAGGATTTGGCTGGAGCCGTTGCGGCGATTCGTGCCCTTGATATGCGGGGTGTAAGTGTGACCATTCCCTTCAAGGAAGCGATCATACCGTTGCTGGATGAGGTCGATGCCGATGCCCTGTGTATTGGTTCGGTTAACACGGTTCTCAATGATGGTGACACATTGACCGGTTTTAATACGGACTGGCAGGGAATGGAGGCCGCCCTGGTCAAGAAGATGCGAATCGCCGGAAAGAGGTTTGTTCTGATCGGTTCCGGGGGGACAACCCGGGCGGTGGCCTTTGCGATCAAAAGAAATGGGGGGGAGATTGTTGTGGCAAGCCGGAATCGTGACCGGGGAACCACATTGGCCACCAAGTTCGGTTGCGTCTGGATCCCGCTCAGTGCCGGGGAAAAAATCGAAGGGGATGTCCTGATCAATACGACTCCTGTGGGGATGATGCCCCGGGTGGACGCCCTCCCCGTTGCGAAAAATATCATCCATCGCTTTAAATATGTCGTGGATGCGGTCTATAATCCAACAAATACGCGGATGCTGCGCGTGGGAAAGGCATCGGGGGCCGTTACGATTTCAGGAGTCGATATGTTCGTTGCCCAGGGAGCGGAACAGTTTCGCATCTGGACAGGAAGGAAGCCCCCACAACGGTCTATGAGGGCAACCGTCCTTGCCGCCCTGAAAGACAGGTAGAAAGTATCCGTAGCGTATGAAAAAGATGTCCGTCATTCATATTGAGCCGTTCAGATGTTCCATGGCCGAGGTGACCGTCCCGGGTTCGAAAAGCTACACCCAGCGGGCTCTGGTTGCCGCTTCTCTGGCACGGGGTTCTTCAGTGCTGATCAATCCTCTTCTATCTGAAGATACAATGAGAATCATCGAAGCCCTCCAGGCCATGGGGCTCGGTGTGGCAATCGAGAACGGGGACATTCGTATAGAAGGGGCGGGGGGCGTTTTGTTGGCACCGCAAAATCCGATTTATCTGGGCAACAACGGTACGGCCATGCGTTTTCTCGTTTCCCTCTCCAGTCTTGGACGGGGTCCTGTTACGCTGACGGGAGATGCACGATTGTGCGAAAGACCGATCCGGCCCCTCATGAATTATCTCGGTTTGCTTGGTGTACCGTATCGATATCTCGGTCAGGATGGATTCCCACCCGTGGAAATCCACGCATCCGGTTTGCGGGGAGGGGAGCTTACGATAAAAAACACGGAAAGCAGTCAATACATTTCCTCAATCATGCTGGCGGCGCCTTACGCCGATAATCCTGTTACGCTGACCCTGGAAGGGGGCATTGTTTCGCGTCCCTATATCGATATGACGTTGCAGGTAATGACCGACTTCGGCGTTCCGGCGGAGGTGAAGAAAAAGGATTGTTACACGTTCCCGGCAAAAACGGCCTATCAGGGACGCAGATATGTCATCGAAGGCGACGCATCCAGCGCCTCGTATTTCTTTCTGGCCGCCATGCTCTGTGAGGGGACGGTGAGGGTGAACAACCTGAACCCCCGGAGCACTCAGGGTGATCTGAAATTCCTGGATTTGCTTGAAGGCGTGGGCGGGGAGGTGCGTTATGGCGACAACTGGATTTCCGTTACGGGAAAGAAGATGAAGAAGGGACGCCTGGTTGTTAGTATGGCGGACATGCCCGATATGGTGCCCACTGTTGCGATTCTTGCCGCCTTCAGGGAAGGGACGACGGAGATCCGACGGGTAGCGCACCTACGGATCAAGGAAAGCAACCGTCTGGCGGTGCTGGTTGCGGAGCTGGGTAAAATGGGTATTGATGCGCGTGAAGAAGGGGATAGCCTCGTCATCGTCGGCGGAAAGCCCAACGGGGCGACCATTCACACCTACAACGATCACCGGATTGCCATGAGTTTCGCTGTGGCCGGACTTGTGATACCGGGCATTTCGATCCAAAACCCGGGCTGTGTCGATAAGTCTTTTCCTGATTTTTGGAAGATTTTTGAAGAACTTAGAGGAGGTGAACGTGACTGACCGGGAAGACAAACGGGGGGACAACATCCTGCTGGTTGGTTACCGCGGAACGGGAAAGTCAACATTGGGAAAACGTCTGGCGGATGTTTCGGGGATGCCTTTCATCGATATGGACCAGACCATTGTTGAGGAAAAGGGCTCTTCCATTTCGGAAATCGTGGAGGATCACGGATGGTCGTTTTTTCGTACTTTGGAGAAAAATCTGCTGATCAGACTGTCAAAGGGGAAAGGTCAAGTCATTGCCACAGGTGGTGGTGTCGTGTTAAACGCGAAAAACCGTACACTTCTAAGAGAAATGGGTCGGGTGGTCTGGCTTCAGTCGGATCCGGAGAAGATTGTTACGCGGTTAACCCAGGATAAAACGAGGATAGAACAGAGGCCTGCCCTCTCCGATCTTGATTTATGGAAAGAAACAAACCTGATCCTGCAAGAGAGAAGCCCCCTTTATGAAAATGTCCACGATATCGCGGTGAATACATCGGAGTCCACTGTGGGGGAATGTGTTGACGAAATCATTAGAATCCTCCATATTGAGCGGACATTGTCGCCCCTGGGAGGCTTATAAGCGCCGAAGTGGTGGTTACCGGCCGACAAAGAGCCAACCTATAACGTGGAGAGGGATATATGTCGGGGAATAGCATTGGAAAAATCTTTCGGGTCACAACCTGGGGAGAATCGCACGGACCGGCAATCGGTGCCGTTGTGGACGGTTGCCCTGCAGGGCTTCACTTGTCGGTTGCCGATATTCAGCGCGCCTTGGATCGCAGGAAAGCCGGAGGGTTGCCTTCAGAGACCTCCCGACGTGAAGCGGACCAGGTTGAGGTGCTGTCGGGGGTATTCCA
Organism: Deltaproteobacteria bacterium; assembly: GCA_012522415.1. Taxonomy (NCBI): domain Bacteria; kingdom Pseudomonadati; phylum Myxococcota; class Myxococcia; species Deltaproteobacteria bacterium. The sequence goes on from JAAYKM010000123.1 coordinate 13,353, forward strand.
AAACAGAACAACGGGAACCCCGATTTCACTGATCATCCATAATCGTGAACATGCAAGCGGGGACTATGAGAGCCTGAAAAATCTTTTCCGGCCGGGACACGGCGACTTTACCTACACAGGGAAATATGGGTTTCGGGATTATCGTGGAGGCGGACGTGCCTCAGGGCGTGAAACCGCGGCAAGGGTGGCCGCCGGAGCCATCGCAGAAAAATTTGTCCGTTCAGCGGGTCTGGATGTGATGGCCCACACGGTCATGCTCGGTGGAATTTGGGCGAGAGGTCTGAAAACGGCTCAAGTAAAACATGAAGAGGTCGACTCCAGCCGGTTAAAATGTCTGGATGGGGAAGCGGAAAAGCTCATGCTGGAAAAACTGGAACAGGTGCGGATGGACGGAGACACCCTCGGTGGAATCGTGGAAATCGTTGTCCGGGGCTGTCCGATTGGTCTCGGAGAACCCGTATGCGACAAGTTGGATGCTGATCTGGCCAAGGCATTGATGAGCATCGGCACTGTCAAGGGAGTCGAAATGGGTGACGGTTTTGCCGTGGCCGCTAAAACGGGTTCGGAGAACAATGATCTCCAGACAACCGGAGGATACCTCACCAATCATGCAGGAGGTATTCTTGCCGGTATTGCCAACGGAAACGACATCGTATTGCGTGTGGCCTGCAAACCGATTCCGTCCATTGCGAAAACACAACGGTGTTTGGATGCCGACGGTCGTGAAAACGATTATGCCATCAAAGGAAGACATGATCTCTGCGTTATTCCCCGAGTGATTCCGGTTTGTGAGGCCATGGTCTGGATAATCCTGGCCGATCACCTGTTGCGTAACAGGGCGACACGTTTATGAAAGAGACGGTAATAGGCGTTATCGGTGGAACCGGCGGCATGGGGGGCTGGTTTGCCTCGTTGCTGCGGGGGGACGGTTATACCGTTCACTGTGCCGGGCGGCGCAGCGGCATGCGGCCGGAAGACATGGCCCGGGTTTGCCAGGTTTTGGTCATCAGCGTACCCATTGGCGTAACGTGTGAGGTCATTGGCAGGGTGGGGCCGTTCATGTCCCCTGACAGTCTCCTCACGGATCTGACATCCCTCAAGGAAGCGCCGGTCAGGGAGATGCTGAGGGCTTCCCAATGCGAGGTCATCGGTTGCCATCCTCTTTTCGGCCCCGAGATCACCGGACTTTCCGGGCACAATGTGATCTTATGTCCGGGACGGGGGGATCTCTGGTTTTCTTGGTTCAAATCAATTTTTGAGAAACATCAGGCTGTCATAACCGTGACCACACCGGAGGAGCATGACAGAATGATGTCCGTTGTCCAGGTAATGAACCATCTCCACACCATGCATCTGGGCATGATCCTTGGACAGGAGAATATGACCTGTGATAAACTTCTTCCCTGGTCCACGCCGGTACTTAAAAAAAAGATGGAGATGCTTCGTAAGGTGTTCCAGAACCAGCCCGGTATGTACGCGGAAATGCTTGTGAATAATCCACATCTGGAACGCATTTGCGAACTCTATCAGGAAACGTTTTCCCTATTGGAAAAAACACTGGCGAGAAAGGACGCGGATGCCCTGTGCGACCTGCTCCATAAGCAGACGAAAAAAATCTGGCCGAAAAAATAAGAGAACCTTGATCTGGTACATGGGAACATGAATGAACAGGAAAAAAAGATAGAAGCCCTCGCGGCGATGCTGAAAAACACCCAAAAGGCCGTTTTTTTTACCGGTGCAGGGGTGAGTACGGAGTCCGGGATACCGGATTTCCGCAGTCCCGGCGGAATCTGGACAAAATTCAATCCGGACGACTTCACACTGGACCGGTTTCTGAACAGCCACGAGAGTAGAAAGAAACAGTGGCAGTTTCTTCTTGGAACGGCCTCGATCCGTATGGCCGAGCCGAATATGGCCCACCTGGGCATTGCCGAACTGGAAAGAATGGGTCATGTGGATTGCGTTATCACGCAAAACATAGACGGCCTCCACCAGAAAGGCGGTTCAAATCCGGACCGTGTTTACGAGCTTCACGGAAACCTGGAGTGGGTTCATTGTCTCGGTTGCCGGAACCGCTATAAAACGGACCGGGTCATCGAACGGAACGGAGGTGTCCAGGATGTCCCCGATTGCGAATATTGCGGAGGTATACTGAAGCCGGACGTCATTTTCTTTGGAGAACAGCTTCCCCAGGAAATCCTGGAAACGGCGATGATTTCATCCAGCACATGTGAATTATTTATCGTTGTCGGCTCATCGCTCGTTGTCTATCCGGCGGCCTACTTGCCCGTTTACGCCAAATCGGCAAATGCCAAGCTGGTTATTCTCAACATGATGGAAACGCCTTGCGATACACAGGCCGATCTGATCATCACTGGCCAGGCCGGTGCCATTATGGAACGGGTCATGCAGAAAATAAGAGCGTGAGAAGGGAGTTATCGGATGTCCAATCGGTTATACCCCGAAAGTCCACGTGTGGGTGTCGGTGCCTTGGTGATCCATGGCGGAAAGGTTTTGCTCGTGAAACGGGGTGTGGCTCCAAGCGCAGGATTCTGGGCGCCCCCCGGCGGGTCTCTGGAACTTGGAGAAACGCTGGAATCCTGTGCGGAGAGGGAAACCCTTGAGGAAACCGGAATAACTGTCCGCGCGGATAAACCGGTTTACGCCTTCGATTATATTGAACGGGACAGGGCCGGAGAAATTATGTTCCATTTTGTCATCATCGATTTATGGGCGGAGTACATCTCGGGGAAACCGGTCGGCCGGGACGATGCTCTGGAGGCAAAGTGGGTGGGGAAGGATGATATTGGATCCCTCCAGATAGGGAAAAACACCTTGAAACTTTTGCGGGCGACAGGGTTTTTTGCCTGAAAAGACAGGGAGTGACGCCATGAAAATCATATTTCACGAAGGCTTCTACCAGGTTTATGCTTCTGATCCAGCCGCGGCTCCGGGCAGAATGGAGGCAATCGTTTCCGTGATCGGAGAAAAACATGAATTTCTTCAGGCGGTTCCCGCTGAAGAAGCGGACATCCTCGCCGTGCATTCTGATTTACATGCGCAAAGGGTTCGACATGAAGGGGTCTACGAAATTGCCGCGCTGGCCGCAGGCGCTTCCATCGAGGCGGCAAAAATCGGAATGAAGGAACCGGCCTTTGCTCTGGTAAGGCCTCCCGGCCACCACGCCTCGGAGGATAGTGCCTGGGGATTTTGTTATTTCAACAATATGGCCATTGCGTTAACTCACCTGATCAGGGCCGGTTTGATTCAGAAAGCCTCCGTCCTTGACTTCGATTTGCACTACGGTGACGGTACGGTCAACATACTGGGCACTTTGGATCAAATCGCCATTTTTAACCCTTCGGCATCGGATCGTTCTCATTATCTGCGCAGCGTAGAGGATTTTCTTGCAGAACAGAAAAGCGATATCATCGGCATATCCGCCGGGTTCGATAATCATGAAGCGGACTGGGGCGGCCTCCTTTTGACGGAAGATTACCGGGAAATGGGCAGAATGGTCAGAATGGCCGCCAATGCCATGGACCTTGGTTATTTCGCCGTTCTGGAAGGTGGGTACAATCACCGTGTGTTGGGTGAAAATGTTGCGGCCCTGCTGGAAGGCATGGGAGGCGAATGAGGGTCTTGCCGGAGTAAAGGAAATGATGAAATCCACGTTGGACCGATGTATCGTTAGCCTGAATAGGAGATCGGAGAATTGGGAAGCCGTTGTCATAACCGTTCCCAGGACAGCCACGTTTTCATGGTTCTGGCATGATCCCGTTACGTGTCATACGCTGATGCAAGCCCCTGATTTCCTTTAAATAGCATTACTTTTAAAAGTATTGCTTGACAAAGAAATATCTGTCTGTTAGAAGCCCTACGCCGCTTGGATCCGCTTCAGGACTGAGACGGAAAGGTTGGAAAGATTGTTTATGTGGGTATCCTTACCTCCCGTCTCGCGACGCGGAGGTTTTTTTTTGCGCAAAGGAGAATTGCATTGGAAATATTCAATTCTGTTACGGATATGCAAAACAAGGTAAATCTCCTCAGGCAGCAGGGACAAAGGATCGCTTTTGTTCCGACTATGGGGTATTTTCACGAAGGACATCTGGACCTGATGAGGGAAGGTCGAAAGCGGGGCGATTACCTGGTCGTCAGCATTTATGTCAACCCGACACAGTTTGCTCCAACGGAAGATCTGGATGAATATCCACGGAATTTTGAACGGGACTGTTCAATGGCCGAACAGGTCGGAGTCGATGCGGTTTTTTTCCCCGATGACTCGGGAATGTACCCCCCTCATTATCAGACGTATGTCGATGTGGAAGGGGTTACGAAGAATTTGTGTGGGGCCTCGCGTGCCGGTCATTTTCGTGGTGTGACGACGGTTTGCACAAAGCTTTTCAACATCGTCAAGCCCCATGTGACTATTTTCGGCAAGAAGGATTTTCAGCAGCTTATTACGATAAAGACCATGATTCGGGACTTGAACATGGATATAGAGGTAATAGGCATAGCGACAACACGTGAACCTGACGGTTTGGCCATGAGTTCCCGTAATGCTTACCTGAATGAGGAAGAACGAAAATCGGCTCAGTGTCTCAGCCGTTCCCTGATGATCGCAAAACGGCTGTACGAATCGGGTGAAACCGATGCCGGTCAAATTTTGAATCAAGTACGCAAGTATATAAAATCACATCCACATGTTGAAATTGATTACATAAAGGTCAGTGATGTCGATACGGTTGAAGAGGTATGGTCCGTGGGCCCCGACACTTTTATCGCCATGGCGATCAGGGTCGGTAAAACGAGATTGATCGATAATTATGTTTTTGGAGAGGATCTGAAGGTTCCATCTCCAGAAAATTATCGATGATTAAAAATATTTTTGAGGTGAATTTCAATGCAACGGTTCATGATGAAATCAAAGCTGCATAGGGCTACGGTGACGGATGCAGACCTGCATTATGAGGGTAGTATTTCTATTGATGAGGATCTCCTCGAAGCATCCGACATCCTTCCTTATGAGAAGGTTGCCATTTACAATGTCACCAACGGAGAGCGTTTTACGACCTATGCCATTACGGGCAAGGCGGGTTCCGGGGTTATCTGTCTCAATGGTGCGGCGGCCAGAAAAGTATCGAAGGGTGATATCATCATCATCGCGTCGTATTGCATGGTCGAGGACAGCGAAGCCAAGGGTTGGAAGCCGACCTGTGTGCTTCTGGACGGTGGAAATAAAATAAAAAAGATTACCCCCTGAGCTACCTGTCAACGACAAATGGGGACAAGGGAGCGCACCTGCGCTGTTTACGGGACACTTTTTTATTGAAACTACGAGTTCCGTTTGGTAGGCAGGAACTGTCTTTCTACAGCGGGGATCAATTTTGAAAAAAAAGCTTAAAAGTGTTTTTCTGACGGGTCTTGCTGTGACCATCCCTATCGGCCTGACCCTTTACATTCTCTTCTTCATCATCGACGTCATGGACGGCCTGCTGAGGATCGTGCCGGCCCGGTATGACCCGAATGTTCTGCTGGGGTTTCGTATACCGGGTTTGGGTGTTGTCTTTACGGTGCTGCTCATTCTTCTCGCTGGACTCATCACAAAAAGCTATGTGGGCAACAGGGTGCTGCGCAAAGGCGAGGGCCTGTTCAGCAGAATTCCCATTGTCCGCAGCATTTATTTGGCGATCAAGCAAATATTCAACAGTCTTTTTTTGGGGAAGAGCCGCAGTTTCAGGAAGGTCGTTCTGCTTGAGTATCCACGGAAGGGATTGCACAGTATCGGTTTCATCACCGGCTCCGTGGAAGAAACCTTTCCACAGATTGCCGATGATAATCAGAAAAAAATAGGGGTTTTTATACCACTGGCCGTTACCCCCTATACAGGAGCCTTTGTCATTGTTCGGGAAGATGAGGTGGTTGAAGTAGGGATGACCGTCGAGGAAGCGTTTACCCTCATCATATCGGCGGGAATCGTTTCCCCCGAAAGCGGGAATTCAAGGTACGAACGAGCCATATCTGGGAATTAATCAGAAAAGGAAAAGGGGACTCTTTAAATGAACATCACATCAGAAAGCGTAAAAATCGGGCATCCGGATATCGTTTGCGACATGATTGCCTCACACATCATCGCGGAGATCATTGAAGAAGAACATCGGGCGGGCATGACCATAGACACGATGCCCCATTGCGGTCTTGAGGTTTTTTTGGGGAAAGGCCTGTGTATCGTCGGAGGCGAGGTTGCCACCCGCGTCTATGTCGATATCGAGAAAATCGTTCGCAATACGGTGCTCTCTATCGGGTATGACGATTACCTTCTGGGACTCAATGGCAATTCCATGGGTGTCCTGAACACCATCATCCCACAATCACCGGATATCAACAAGGGTACAAGGGCGCATCTCGGAAAATACAAAGAAATCGGTGCCGGCGACCAGGGTATCATCTATGGTTTTGCATGCAACGAAACTTCAGATTTTTTGCCTTTGCCGTATGTACTCGTCAACAAGATGATGCGCTGCTTTGAAACCTGTGGGAATCCTGTTTTTGCGCCGGATGGGAAGGGTCAGGTTACGGTCCAGTACAATGAGCGGGGAATGCCTGAGCGGGTCTCGACCGTGTTGATGTCCAATGCGATAGACTATCGCTGTGTCAAGGAGGGAGAGAAAAGCGGGATTGAACCCATGGCAAAAGAAATGGCCATGGGTTGCGTCGCTGATTGGGTGGATGACGGCACGGAATTCCTGTTCAATCCTACGGGAGAATGGCAGGCCATCAATTCCTGCAGTGCGGCAGATTCGGGTGTTACGGGACGGAAGTTGGTGGTCCAGCTCTACGGCGGTTTTCCGGGAGCTCAGTTGGGAGGCGGCGCCATAGTCAACAAGTCGCCGGAAAAGGTGGACTGTTCCGCAACCTTCGGTGCGAGACATGTGGCGAAAAACATTGTCGCGGCAGGTCTGGCCGAAAAATGTTCGGTACAACTGGCTTACGCCATCGGGATTGCCCGGCCCATATCGGTCTATGTGAATACCTTCGGTACAGGGATACTCTCCGACAACAATTTGGTTCTCTTGGTGAAGGAGTATTTCGACCTCTCCCCCCGGGGAATGATCGAAAAGTTCAATTTATTGAATGGTGATATTTACCGAAAAATCCCACGGAGTCTTTTCCTAGGTGACTACCCCTGGGAACAGCTTGATATGGTCGACGCGCTTAAAAAAGCTGCGGGTATTTAATCGACCCGATTTTTCTGATTATTCATCGTTTATGGGTTGGTTTGAAACTGCCTTGTCGGGAGGTTTGAAATGAATTTCCTCAAGATTGATCTGAGTTTACCTCATAAAATTGCGGATATAAATTTGGCCGAATGGGGAAGAAAGGAAATTGCCCTGTCTGAAAAGGAAATGCCGGGTTTGGTGGCGATTCGGGAAAAATACGGTCCCCTGGAACCCCTGAAGGGTCTGAAGGTTACGGGCAGCCTGCACATGACTATTCAGACGGCGTTTTTAATCGAAACCCTTAAACTTTTGGGAGCCGACATACGTTGGGCATCCTGTAATATCTATTCCACCCAGGACCATGCCGCCGCGGCTATTGCGGCATCAGGATCGGCAGCGGTATTCGCCTGGAAGGGCGAGACATTGGAGGAGTACTGGTGGTGTACGGAACAGGCCCTCACCTGGCCGGACGGTTCCGGGCCGGACCTGATTGTCGATGACGGCGGTGATGCGACGATGTTTGTACATCTTGGCGTCAAGGTGGAAAGGGATCCCGAACTACTTGAAGTAACACATGAAGAAAAGGAGATGGCCGTCGTTATGGAACGCCTGAGGCGTAGCCGTAAGATGAATCCTGAAAAATGGCAGAAGATTGCGGCGGATATCCGGGGTGTCTCCGAGGAAACAACCACGGGGGTGCACCGTCTCTATCAGATGGCAGCCAAAGGGGAATTGCTCTTTCCTGCAATCAACGTCAACGATTCCGTTACGAAATCCAAGTTCGATAACCTCTACGGGTGCAGGGAATCTCTGGCCGATGGGATCAAAAGGGCGACGGACATCATGATTGCCGGCAAAATGATCGTGATTTGCGGATATGGGGACGTGGGCAAAGGATGCGCCCATTCCATGAAGAACCTGGGTGCACGGGTCATAGTGACGGAAATCGATCCAATCTGCGCCCTCCAGGCGGCCATGGAGGGTTATCCGGTCAAGAGACTGGAAGACGTCGTCAGGGAAGGAGACATCTTTGTTACGGCGACCGGGTGCTGTGATGTCGTTCGGGGAGAGCATATGGAGCAGATGAAGGATGAAGCGATCGTCTGCAACATCGGTCATTTCGATAGTGAAATCGCCATGTCTTATCTGGAAAGTAATCCCAAATGCCGTAAGGAGAACATCAAACCCCAGGTGGATCGTTGGTACCTTGAATCGGGACGGTCCATTTTGATTCTGGCTGAAGGGCGGCTGGTCAATCTCGGCTGTGCGACCGGTCATCCGAGTTTTGTGATGAGCAACAGTTTCACCAATCAATGCCTGGCCCAGATAGACCTGGTCAAAAACGATTACAAACCGGGCGTTTACCGTTTAAGCAAGTTGCTGGATGAGGAGGTGGCCAGACTTCATCTGGAGCGGGTTGGTGCCGAACTGACCCGACTTGATCAGAAACAGGCAGATTATATCGGCGTACCTGTCGATGGACCCTATAAACCGGATTACTATCGTTATTGACAGGGCTGCGGAACGAGGGTTTCTCAGGTTCTTATCCGTTGACTGAGTGACGCTGCCACGATCAGGAATATTCCATTTGCCGTCCAGGCAGCGGCTGCCGGGGGAATTGTACCGGCTCGCCCCAGTGATACGGCAAAGGCGTGGACGATCCAGTAGGAAAAACCGATAATCATGCCCAGACCGATGCTTCTGGCAATGCCACCGCTTCGTTCCGCATGGACGGAGAAAATAATGCCAATGGCCGTGAGAATCACGGTTACGAAGGCAAACGCGATTTTGGCGTGCAGATCCGCGAGATATGCCGTGACGTCGGCTCCAGCTTCAACCAGTTTATCGATGTAATTCTTCAATTCAAAAAACCCCATTTTATCAGGTGATGTTTGAACCGCCTCGAAATCAGCGGGTGTTTCCTTGACAGGCAGGACCATGCGTCCCTTCTTTTCAATGGTCGGCAGGCCCCCTGGCGAAAGGGTGATCACCTGCACGTTATGCCCTATCCAGTGGTTTTTTTCCCAAAGGGCCTTTTCCGCACTGATCTGCAGCCTCGGGCGGAAATCATCCGTCATAAAATAAAGGGAAACCCCTTCGATCATTCCTGTTTTCGAATCGTACAGATGAAAATTGTAAATACTGTCCGTTCCACGGTACCATATCTGTGATTGCTTGAAGGTACCGCGGGGTTGCTCCTTTTTTATTCCCACATACTTGATGAAGTCGGCTTTCTGATTGGCCAGAGGCGTGATCCATTCGCTGAAGAAAAAGAGGAAAAAACTGATTCCCACGGCCGATAGAAAAATCGGGGCGGAAATACGGTACAGGCTGATCCCGTTCGCTTTCATGGCCGTAATCTCACTGTTTCGGGAAAGTGTACTGAGGGTGATCAGGGTTGCGACCAGTACGGCAACAGGCAAAGTAAGAGAAACAATCATGGGAATCTGATAAAAGATAAAGGCAGCCATTTGCTGGGTGGATGCGTTGTTGTTGAGAAACATCTTCAGTCTCTCGAAAAAATCAATAATGATGAACAAGGTGATGAAGAGACTCATGACCATGAGCAGAAAAAGAAAGAATTCCCTTAAAATATAACGATCGATTATTTTCATGCCCAATGACTGTTCACTTCGTTAAAAATGGATTTTTCTCACGTAATTGCGCCGGAGCACATTGGTTTGTCATGTCCGAAAAGGGGCGTTGAATCCCGTTATGCTTTTGTCGGATGCGGATCTCACGAAAAGCCAAACCGCCGCAACAGAAAAGAGTCCTGTGGTTCCCATGGCTCCGGCCAGGGGATTCAGACGTCCCATTTCAACCAGGGCGTCGCTTCCCAACTGCATCAGGTAATAAACCAGTACGATGAAAAGTCCAATGACAAAACCGCGGGCTTTTGCTGACCGTTGCGGACGAATAGCCAGCGGAAGTCCCATGACGGCAAAAATGAGACATGAGAAAGGAATGGTAATTTTTTTATATAACTCGGTCATCAATTCAGCCAGGTTTTTTTGTTTCAAACCGCCTTTCCTTATTTCGTGAAGCAGTTCTTTAAAAGTCATCTCACGCGTATCCTTTCCCTTCCGGCTGGACAGGGCCGCGCCGATATCGAGATTGATATCGTATGTCTGGAAGATCATCTGCCGGTAACTTGCCCGGCGGAGGTCGGTGCTTGAAGAGACACCTGATTCCAGTCGCATGTTCAGGGATCGGTTATCCGGATCCGAGACCAGATAGGCTTTTCTGGCGAAGATTGTTGCGGGTTCCTGGCCCGGACGGCGATCTGAGATCATGACACCTTCCAGGTAATCTCCGCTCTGAGGGATCCGGTCTGCATAGATCAAAATCCCCTGAAAATCATCATTGAAGACTTTTTCCTGAATGCCAATGGTGGCCTTTTGTTGGGCAATAGAAAAGAGAAGGTTTTTTGTCGCCGTGTTTCCGGCAGGCATGAGGAAAAAAGACATCACCATGGTCGCCAGGAATGTCAAGGCGGAGAAAAACAGTACCGGAACGCACAACTGGAACAGGCTCACACCGGACGATCGCATCACCGTGATTTCGTTATCACTGGAAAGTCGTCCCACACCGATGAGAACCGAGATCAACAAAGAAATGGGAATCGTGTACACCAGAAGTGCCGGCATCAAAAAACCGATCAATTGAGCGATATCGGCAAAACGTATCCCCTTGTTTACCATCAGGTCCATAAGTCGCAGGGTTTTGCCCATAAGCATAACGAAGGTAAGAATCAACAGCACGAACAGGAATGGCAGAGAAATCTCTTTAAGAAGGTAGCGATAGAGTATTTTCTTCATAATCTTTTACGACCATTCACATCTTTTATGACCACCCATGAATTGAGCGAATATATGCATTAACTTCGGTTTTCACAACTATAAACTGTGGCCGTCAACGAACGATCGTCGAATGATCGTCAGGAACGGTTTGCAAAAACCGGAAAAATATGCAAAAGGAATGGAAAATCCTTACGTCCCGTCGAAGGGTGGCGGAAGGGATTTGTTTGGAGATGAAAATGATAGACCTCCACACACATACGATTTTCAGCGATGGGGAGTTGGTTCCATCGGAACTGGTGCGCAGAGCCGCCGATCGAGGCTACCGGGCTATCGCCATGACGGACCACGCTGATCTTTCGAATCTTGATTTCATTGTGCCGCGCATGGTCAAAATCTGCGGCAGCTTGACTGCCATCGGCATGATAAAAGTCATTCCAGGCATAGAGTTGACCCATGTGCCGCCGGTGCATATCAAGGAATTGGCCAGAGAAGCCCGGTCTCTTGGTGCGCAAATCATTGTCGTTCACGGGGAAACCATTGTGGAACCAGTTGAAGAAGGGACCAATTTGGCGGCGGTCACTTCCGATATAGACATTCTGGCCCACCCGGGTCTCGTGACGGAGGAAGTTGCCGTGTCGGCCGCAAAAAAGGGTATCTGTTTCGAAGTATCCGCCCGGAAAGGGCATAGCCTCTCCAACGGTCATGTCGTAAAATACGCCAGAAAATACAACGTACCCCTCGTCCTGAACAGCGATTCCCATTCACCAAACGATTTGCTTACACCGGCCTTTGCACGCCTCGTAGCAGCCGGGGCGGGACTTGCTGCCAATGAAATCGAAAACATGTATCGAAACGCGGAAAAACTTGTCCGGAGAAGATCTCTCTAAGTTCATTCAGGATGAATTTCCAGCAGCCCCCCAATAATCACTGAATTTGCCTTTAGATTTTCCGGCCGCAGGATCTGCACCCAGGGCCTCTCCTCTCGTCCTCCAATTCATCTGAAAAACATCAATTTCTGAAGGAATTATCCCGGACAGAGCCTTGACAGGGTATGGGGTGATAACTATATTACCCACGCGTTTGGCGCTCCGGTGTCTCAATAAAGGGAAAGCAGGAATGACCATGGAAGATCTGATCGTAAAGATATTCAAAGAAAGCTCTCACGCTAAAGATATGTTTATCAATGAAAATCTGTCCCGTCTGGTCAATATCGTTGAAGTGATCAAAAAATGCCTGGAAAACGGTAATAAGATTCTTATTTTTGGTAATGGTGGCAGCTCATCAGATTCACAGCACCTCGCCGCGGAATTCGTGAACCGTTTCAGGATCGAGCGACCGCCCTTGCCGGCCATTTCGCTGGCGGCAGATACGGCTGTGATCACCAGTATCGCTAACGACTATGATTTTTCCGAGGTCTTCAGCAAACAGATCCGGGCGGTGGGACAACAGGGTGACGTGGCGTGGGGGTTGAGCACGAGTGGCAAGTCGCCCAATGTATTGAAGGCCTTGGAAACCGCCAGGAAGAACAGCTTGGTCACGATCGGTTTTACAGGGGCGGACGGGGGGGAAATGGCCAGAGTATGTGATTACATCCTCAATGTTCCATCGTCCAACACGGCGCGCATTCAGGAGGTACTCATGACGGCGGGACATGTAATCTGTGAAATGGTGGATTTCAAACTTTTTCAAAGACCGGAGGTGGGTTGAAGGACAAGTTTTATATAAAGAAAGCGGTGAATAAATGACAAAGAAACTCAAAAAAGACAACGCACGGGATCATGTCGAAATTAGTGAAGACGCGGAAGAGAGGGTGAAGTCTGACTCTATATTGGCTGGTGACGAAAATTTGGAGAGCCTCATTGTCGAGAAAGAAAAAATGGCGGCGGAAAGCCATGAAAAATACCTGCGAGCACGGGCTGATCTTGAAAACTACAAGAAAAGAGCGGCAAAAGACAAGCAGGACACCATAAAATATGGCAATGAAAAACTGATCAGAGATCTGTTACCTCTGATTGACGGAATGGACCGGGCTCTGGGCTGTTCGGAAAATTCAACTGATTTTGAAGCCTTTCGGGAGGGACTCCAGCTTCTTCAGGAGCAGTTGTGCTGCTGCCTGGAAAAGTACGGCGTTGAAACGATCGATGCGGCAGGGAAACCGTTTGACCCGAACATTCATGAAGCGCTTATGCAGGTGGAGAGTTCTGAGCATGAAGCCAATCAAGTCGTAACCCAGATGGAAAAAGGATATCTTCTTAATGGAAGATTAATCAGGCCGGCGAAAGTCTGTGTCTGCAAAAAATAAGTTAGGAATACATACAATCATTGAGAGATCATTTAAGGAGGGACATGGGGATGGCAAAAATAATCGGTATTGATCTGGGAACAACAAATTCGTGTGTCGCCGTCATGGAGAGCGGCGATCCCGTCGTGATAGCCAATCAGGAGGGCACTCGAACTACGCCGTCCACAGTGGCCTTCACTGACAGTGGAGAGAGGCTTGCGGGGCAGGTTGCTAAACGTCAGGCCGTAACCAATTCGGAAAATACGGTTTACGCCATCAAAAGGATGATCGGCAGAAAGTACACCTCAAAAGAGGTTCAGCATGATATCCCCATTACACCCTATAAGATTACGGAAGCTCCCAACGGTGATGCCCAGGTAACGGTACGGGGACGAAACTACAGCCCGGCGGAAATTTCATCCATGATATTGACGAAGATGAGACAGACCGCTGAAGACTATCTGGGAGAGAAGGTGCAGGATGTCGTGGTGACGGTGCCCGCCTACTTCAACGATTCCCAGCGCCAGGCGACCAAGGATGCCGGCAAGATTGCGGGACTCAACGTATTGAGAATCATCAATGAACCGACGGCGGCGGCCCTTGCTTACGGACTGGACAAGAAAAAGGACGAAAAAATAGCCGTTTTTGACCTGGGAGGCGGTACCTTCGATATTTCAATTCTGGAAATAGGGGACGGGGTTTTTGAGGTCAAGTCCACCAACGGGGATACGCATCTTGGTGGAGAGGATTTTGACCAGGTTTTGATCGAATACCTGGCAACGGAATTCAAGAAGGATCAGGGAATTGATATACGTGGTGATAAAATGGCTCTCCAAAGGTTGAAGGAGGCGGCCGAAAAGGCAAAGATGGAATTATCCACGGCAATGGAAACGGATATCAATCTGCCGTTCATCACGGCGGATGCGTCGGGTCCCAAGCATATGAACATCAAGCTGACCCGGGCAAAACTCGAGGCGTTGGTGGAAAATCTGATAGGGAAACTCGAGCCGCCCTGTCAGACTGCCCTCAAGGACGCAAACCTGACGCCGAAAGACATCGACGAAGTGATCCTTGTCGGCGGGATGACGAGAATGCCCCGAGTACAGCAGAAAGTGAAAGAAATCTTCGGAAAGGAACCGAATAAAGGCGTGAATCCGGATGAAGTCGTCGCGATCGGTGCGGCGATTCAGGGAGGGGTACTGAAAGGTGATGTGAAAGATGTCCTCCTGTTGGATGTCACCCCCCTTTCTCTGGGCATTGAAACCTTGGGCGGCGTCATGACGAAGCTGATTGAAAAGAACACCTCGATTCCGACCAGAAAGAGTCAGGTCTTCTCAACGGCGGCGGACAATCAGCCAGCAGTCAGTATCCATGTCCTCCAGGGTGAGCGGTCCATGGCTCAGGACAACCGCACCCTCGGGCGATTTGAACTTGTCGGCATTCCTCCGGCTCCACGCGGAATGCCCCAAATTGAAGTGACCTTTGATATTGATGCAAACGGAATTGTCCACGTTTCTGCAAAGGATCTCGGTACGGGGAAGGAACAAAGCATCAAAATCACCGCTTCGAGCGGCCTGAATGAGACGGAAATCGACAAGCTCGTGAAGGAAGCGGAGGCTCATGCCGAAGAAGACAAGAAACGTAAAGAATTAATCGAAGCGAGGAACCAAGCGGATTCTTTCCTTTATGGTGTCGAAAAGAATGTCAAGGAATATGGCGATAAAATTGATTCAACAGAAAAGGCAAAAATAGAAGACGCCATCGCCAAACTCAAAAAGGCGATTGAAGGCGAAGATCTGCAGTCAATTCAGTCGGCCCAGGAGGAATTGACGAATGCCTCCCACAAATTGGCCGAGGCCATGTACGCCAAAACGGCCCAACAGGAAGGAGACGTCGGTCAGGGGAGCGGGACTACGGACGGCGCTCAGCATGAAGGCGGCCGCAAGGAGGACGATGTCGTCGACGCCGACTTTGAAGATGTGAAGTAAAAGAGGAAATAAGGATGAAAATGCCCGGAAATCATGTTATCGGTTTCCGGGTATTTTCTTTTTGTTGAATGATCGTAAGGATTTCATACAACGAACCAGAGCCGCAAGGCAATTAAATGACGGACCTTGATAAGTGATTCACGCAAAATCCCCCTTAATTATCCTGGCTTTGTTCACATTGTTATTATCGCCGTGTGTTCAGGCGGAAGTTTTATCCATTAATGATCCGGAGAAAAATGAAAAGGGATTCTCTTTTGGGGCGATCCTCCCTCTCAGCGGATTCTATGAAGATTACGGCGACCGGATTCTGAAAAGCCTGATCCTCGCCGGTGGTTTTTTCATGCCTCATCGGGAAACCTTTGCAGAACTCCATATAGAAGACTCGCAGATGCAGCCGGAAAAAGCACGACAGAGGTTCGAAAGATTAAAGGCCCCGGAGGATTTGCTTGCGGTAATTGGTCCCCTTTCAAGCGAGGAAGCCCTGGAATTGGGTGAACTTTCCGGTCGAAAGGGCATTCCCCTGTTGACATTAACGAAAAACGAAGATGTCACGGGTTTGAGTTCCTATTGTTTCAGCGCCGTCCCCAGCTCAAAACGGCAGTTGCGCCACCTTGCCCACCATGTATTGAATGAAAGGAACATAAACCGGATAGCCATTCTCTATCCCGACGTTCCGTTCGGTCAAGACGCGGCGCACTTTTTTCGGGTAGAAATAAAAAACAGGGGGGGGAGGATCACCCACTTCATCTCATACGAGGGACAATCAACTGATTTTTCGAAAGAAATCATGTTGCTTCTCCGAGACCCGGACGATTCTGCTCACTCGGGCGGTGATATGGGACAGGCGAATCAGCGAACCGCATTTGATGGACTGTTCATTCCGGATACGGCAGCCCGTGCAGCCCAAATTGTATCGCAGTTTTCCTTTTATAATACGCAGGGTTTTCAGTTGTTTGGCGGCAGCGGCTTGAATGATCCGGATACGATCAGAAAACATCGAGATCTTTTTGCGGGTGCGGTTTTTGTTGACGGCTATTTCTCCTGTGGCACCCATGCAAAAACGGAGGCGTTTGCCGACGGGTATTATGCGGCATACGCGAGGGAACCTGATTCATTGGATGCCTACGCCTATGATGCCATGATGCTGGTCATGAAAGCCCTGAAGGATGGCATGACAAGCAGCAGGCCGCTGAGAGATATTCTGGCGGAGACGAGAGCTTATCCGGGTGTTCGTGGTTTAATCACGGCGAGTCCAAGCCGTCTTATGGACAGCGAGCCTTTTCTGATTACGGTTGTCGAAGGGGAGGGGGTCCGTATGGGCCGTCCGTGACATCGGAAATCCTCGATTCTGTCCGATATATTACCTTAAGGAGCTGAAAATATACTGAAACGACGATATCTATTAACGAACGATGACGGGATCTACGCCAAGGGGCTGATTACCCTGCACCATGAATTGTCCAAAGACGCCGACTGCCTGGTGGTTGCGCCGGAGGTGGAGCAAAGCGCCGTTGGACACGCCATTACGCTCTTTCGCCCCATCATGGTAAGGCGAGCGAGAAAAAACGGCAGTGAAATAGGCTACGCCGTCAAGGGGACCCCTGCTGATTGTGTCAAACTCGGGATACGGGAACTCTCGGACAGGCCCATTGACCTTGTCGTTTCCGGCATCAATGTGGGCGCCAATGTAGGGGTTAATGTGATTTATTCGGGCACCGTATCCGCTGCAACGGAGGGGATCATCATGGGGGTCCCGGCCATGGCCATATCACTCGATGTCAGGAAAGACGGAGATTTCGAAACAGCCGGCCGGTTCGCCAGAAAACTCGCCTATTTGCTGGTGGAAAAAAATCTTTTTTCTGGAATGGCCGTTAATGTCAATGTGCCCGCCTTGCCGGAAAAAGAGATAAAGGGTGTTGTAATCGCCAAACAGGGGAAGGCCCGTTTCGTGGAAAATTTTGAAAAGAGGGTCGATCCGCGAGAAAACACCTATTACTGGCTGGCTGGCGATACACGCATCTCAGAGTATGAAGATGAGGATTCAGATGCTTCCGCCTTAAGTCGGGGGATGATTACCATCACCCCCATTTTCCACGATTTGACTTGTCATAAGGTGATCAGTGAAATGCGTGAATCGCGGGCGGCGCAGGAATTATTTTCCGATCTATTGAAGTAGGGATCCCGGCAGACTCCGATTCATGCAAATTTGTAAAACCAAAGAGACCACGGCACCATTATGTACGGAAAATTAAATCAATGCGAGTTGACGCCACGGAGAGATATTGAAGATCGTATCAGGCGCCTTCAAATTGAAATGGTCCGCCAGGGTATTTCTTTCTCCATCATTCTTCACAATGTGGGCCTTTTTTATTTAACCGGAAGCATCCAGCGTGGCGTTTTATTTCTTCCGGCTGAGGGCTCTCCCATCTACATGGTTGAAAAAAACGTGGAGCGGGCGTCCATCGAAACGCCACTGAACATCATCCCTTTACAAAAAAAACAGGATCTCAGGGATATACTGCGTAACAGGATCAACCAACGAAGCATAGGCGGAATGGAGCTGGATGTTCTCCCCGTACTGGTTTTTGAAAAATGGAAGAATCTGCTGGAATTGGAGAATATAGTCGACATATCTCCGTCGATCAAAAAATTGAGATCCCTGAAAAGTCCTTTTGAAATCGATCAGATCCGTCGCTCCGGTCAGATCGTTTCCCGTGTTTTCGCCAAGGCGGGGGAGATCATTCAGGCCAACGATACAGAGGTGGGTGTTGCCGCTGCCCTGGAAGCGGAAGGAAGAATGTTCGGGCACCAGGGATTTCTCCGCATGCGCGGTTTCAATCAGGAAATGATGAACATTTACGTTACCCATGGCTATTCCGGAACCATTTTTTCAGGCTGTGACGTGCCGATTTCGGGTTTCGGCACAACCCATGCCGTTGCCCAGGGTCCATCGATTCAGAATCTCCAGCAAGACACGCCCATTCTCGTCGATTATGGAGGCGCCTATAACGGCTACGTTACGGACGAAACACGTGTTTTTGTCGTTGGAAGCCTGAAGGATCTCTTCAGAAAAGCTTTTGAGGCGGCAAGGGATATGATCGACGATGTGGCGGCGTTCGGCAGGGTAGGGGTGGACACGGTGGAGATTTACGAGCGCGCCCTCGAACTCGCCCGGCAGGCCCATCTTGAAGAGCATTTTATGGGATACGGAAGGGGGAAGGTCCGCTTCATCGGCCACGGCCTGGGACTGGAAATCAACGAATGGCCTATCATCACGGCGGCCCACCATACGGTATTGGAAGAGGGGATGGTCTTTGCCTATGAACCGAAGTTTATCTTTCCGGGGGAAGGGGCGATCGGTATAGAAGCCGATTTCATTGTCAGGAAGGATGGCCTGGAGCGGGTGACGGATTTCCCTTTGGATATTCATTATCTGTAAAAAACGCCCCGGACATCATGAAATTATGGACAAAAAGGAGTATTCATGAACCCTCACAAACTGGCGGGAAAACCGGTACCGAGAGATTTCCTGACCAATATCCCGCGCCTCATTACCGCTTATTACACCCAAAAACCGGATCCTCTCGAACCGGCCCAAAGGGTTTCATTCGGTACCTCGGGTCATCGGGGCTCCTCTTTCAAAAACAGCTTTAACGAGATGCACATCCTTGCCATCAGCCAGGCAATCTGCAATTATCGAAAATCAAAAAATATAGATGGGCCGTTCTTCATGGGGATGGATACCCATGCCCTGTCCGAGCCGGCAATGGCAACGGCAATCGAGGTCTTTATTGCCAACGGCGTGGAATGCATCATCCAGCAGGGTCTCCGTTACACGCCCACACCGGTTATCTCCCATGCGATCCTGACTTACAACGGGAAGAGAGGATCCGGCTTTGCGGACGGGATCGTCATCACACCCTCTCACAATCCACCGGAAGATGGCGGTTTCAAGTACAACCCCCCTCACGGGGGACCCGCCGACACCGGCACGACGGATCTCATAGAAAAAATGGCCAATGATTTCATGGAGGAGGACTGTGTTCATGTACGCAGGATCCCCCTGGAAAAGGCCATCAAATCCAAACGGTTTCATGAATACGACTATATAAATCCCTACGTTCGAGATCTTGCCAATGTCATCGATCTGGATGTGATTGCCCGGGCGGGGTTGAAGATCGGTATCGACCCCCTGGGGGGTGCGGCCATGGATTTCTGGGATCCCATTGCCGATCGTTACGGGATTGCCCTGGAGGTGGTCAACCGGATCATCGACCCGACATTTTCTTTCATGACCCTGGATAAGGATGGAAAAATCCGCATGGACTGTTCTTCCGCCTTTGCGATGCAAAACCTGATAAAGATGAAAGATCACTTTGATATTGCCTGTGGAAACGATACCGACGCGGACCGCCATGGCATCGTCACGCGCGGGGGAGGGCTCATGAATGCGAACCACTATCTCGTCGTGGCCGTCCACTATCTCTTTCAGAACAGACCGGGCTGGAACAGCGAAGCGACTGTGGGTAAAACTCTCGTCTCGACATCCATGATTGACCGCATTGCCGCGGATCTGGGGCGTCGTCTCTGGGAGGTGCCGGTTGGCTTCAAATGGTTTGTCGGAGGTTTGCTTGATGGAACCTGCGGATTCGGTGGAGAGGAGAGCGCGGGGGCTTCCTTCCTGAGAAAAAACGGGACCGTCTGGACAACGGATAAGGATGGCATCATCATGAACCTGTTGGCCTGCGAAATCATGGCCCGGACGGAAAAGGATCCGGCCATGATTTATCAGAACCTGATTGAACGGTTCGGGCGTCCCTCTTATAACCGGATGGATGTACCGGCTACCCCCGCACAGAAGGAAATCATAGGGAACCTTTCGCCGGATAAAATCGAAGCCAGGGAAATGGCGGGAGAAAAGATCACTGCAATCCTGACAAAAGCGTCAGGGAATGATGCTGATATCGGTGGGTTGAAAGTTATTTCTCCAAATGGCTGGTTTGCCGTGCGCCCCTCGGGAACGGAGGATATCTATAAAATTTACGCGGAAAGTTTTCTGGACGCAAAGCATCGTGAGTTGATTGAAGAGGAAGCGGTTGCCATCTTGAACAATGCTTTCAGGAATACGGGGGGCTGAATATTTCCGTTGATTCGTCCAATGAAAACGCACAGAGCCACTCAATACAGGCACGTTCCCTGCGGGGTGCAG
This sequence comes from Deltaproteobacteria bacterium, assembly GCA_012522415.1. Lineage (NCBI taxonomy): Bacteria > Pseudomonadati > Myxococcota > Myxococcia > Deltaproteobacteria bacterium. The sequence continues at coordinate 33,851 of JAAYKM010000123.1, forward strand.
GGTGGGTCTTTTTCGGGTTTATCCTGCGGCGCCGTTAATGCAGGATGGCCCATTTTTTTGTTGCATAAGGCCATGCCTCGTGGTATGAGGGAACTCCTTTCCAAGAAGGTCGCCGAATAGACCTTATGCGCGTTCCTGGGGGATCGTTCAATGGTAGGACAACGGACTCTGACTCCGTGAATAGGGGTTCGAATCCCTTTCCCCCAGCCAATATAGAAAAGGATTGGATTCGTATGGATCCAATCCTTTTTCCTATTTATAAGGGGTTGAATCCAATTTATTTTTTTATCTGGTTTCTGGCCCAGGAATCCCGAAGGGTCACGGCTCTGTTAAAGACCGTGGTTTTGGGCGACGAATCAACGGGATCCACAATAAAATAGCCCAACCGCTCGAATTGAAAATGCCGTCCCGCCTGAACATCCCGCAGACTGGGTTCTACGATGGCCGTGGTGATGGTTTCCAGTGAATGCGGGTTCAGGAAGTCTTTGAGTTCCCCTTCTTCCGCCATAGGATCGGGGACGCGGAAGAGGCGGTCATACAGCCTCACTTCGCAGGGAATCCCATGACGTGCCGATACCCAATGGATCGTCGCATTGACCTTACGGCCGTCCGGGGCAAAACCGCTTCTTGTTTCGGGATCATAGGTACAGTGAATGGCCTCGACTGCGCCTGTGTCCGGGTTTTTCTCAATACTGACGCACTTGATGTAATAACCGTAACGCAGCCGCACTTCCTTCCCCACGCTCAACCGGAAGAATTTTTTGGGCGGGTTCTCCATGAAATCATCCTGTTCGATATAGAGGACCCGGCTGAAGGGGACCTTTCTTGAACCCATTTCCCCGTGTTTCGGATGGAAGGGACAATCGAAATCTTCCGTCTTTTCTTCAGGATAGTTGTCGATTACAACACGTAGGGGACGCAGGACAGCCATGACACGGGGGGCCCTTTCATTCAGGTCCTCGCGGACGCAGTTTTCCAGGAGGGCGACATCAATCATGCTGTTGTTTTTCGCGACCCCGATCCGTTCGCAAAAATCGCGTATGGCGGCGGGGCTGAATCCCCGCCTACGCATCCCGGACAGGGTCGGCATTCTGGGGTCATCCCAACCTGAGACCAATTCCCCTCCAACCAGTTCTATCAGTTTTCTTTTGCTCAAGACCGTATAGGTCAGGTTTAAACGGGCAAACTCGATTTGTCTCGGACGATCTCCTTTCACGACCTGATCAAGAAACCAGTCGTAAAGGGGTCTGTTATTCTCAAACTCAAGGGTACAAATGGAATGGGTGATATTTTCAATGTAGTCGGAAAGACAATGGGCAAAATCGTACATGGGATAGATGCACCACCTGCTTCCGGTTCGGTAATGCTCTTCCTTTTTAATCCGATACATGACAGGATCGCGCATGGTCATGTTTTTTGCCGCCATGTCGATTTTAGCACGTAAAACGTGGTCCCCTTCCTCGAATTCCCCGGCCCTCATCTTTTCAAACAAAGCCAGGTTTTCTTCCACTGACCGGTTCCTGTAAGGGCTTTCCTTGCCGGGTTCCGTCAGGGTACCCCGATATTGGCGCATTTCTTCCGTGGTTAAATCACATATATATGCTTTGCCGTCCTTTATCATCTGAACTGCATAGTTGTATAATTTGTCATAATAATCCGATGCAAAATAGAGACGATCCTCCCAATCGAACCCCAGCCATTTCACATCCGTCATGATGGACTCGACGTACTCCATGTCTTCACCGGCCGGATCGGTATCGTCCATCCTCAGGTTGCAGGTTCCCCCGTATTGCCTTGCAATGCCGAAGTTCAGGCAGACAGATTTCGCATGGCCGATATGGGGATATCCATTGGGTTCCGGTGGAAAGCGTGTGGTCACTCTCCTCTGATTTTTTCCAAGTTCCAGATCCTTATCGATAATATCCCGGATGAAGTCGGAAGGGTAGGTTGGTTGATTCTGTTCCATGTGGCGCGTCCTTTCTTGTAATCGGTCATAACCTGAGAGAATATGTACATCATCATGATCATTTTGACAATTGTTAATGTTTTATCGAAACCCCTTGCCAATTTGAAAAATAATTAATATGTTACTTCAGATATAGGCTTTTATTTATCTGTTATTACATTGTTTTTCGCTATCTTGATATGCGTGTCCATTACCGATCATATTGACAATTTCCCTTTTGTTGTTAAGTATGTAAAGCAATCATGTGAGCTCTGATTCGAACATCTATTTTCATGACAGGGTGAGGGGAATGGCTGAAGATTATTACAAAATTCTGGGAATAGGCAAGGCTTCCACGGCTGATGAAATCAAGAAGGCCTACAGAAAACTGGCCTTGAAATTCCATCCCGACAAAAATCCCGGCAACAAAGACGCCGAGGAAAAGTTCAAGAAAATTAATGAAGCCTACGCGGTTTTGAGCGACGCGGAAAAGAGAAAGGAATACGATCAATTCGGATCGGCGGATTCCTTTAAGCAACGATTTTCACAAGAAGACATTTTCCGCGGCTTCGACCTGAACGAAATCTTGAAGGATCTCGGTTTCGGATTCGGCGGTGCCAGCCAGCGGCGACAGGACTTTTCTCAGGGACAAACCGATCCGTTCGCAAGTTTTTTCGGAGGCGGCCAGAGACGTTATGCTCGGGCCCCTCAGAAGGGGGAGGATCTTTACTATAATATATCAATCAGCCTTGAGGAATCGGTTTTCGGGGCGGAGAAAAAGATTGCCCTCCACAAGCAGGACCACGTTGCGGAGATAAATGTAAAAATTCCCAAGGGAATCAACGCCGGCAAAAAGCTGAGACTTGCCGGGAAAGGCGGCCCCGGGGTTGCCGGTGGCCCGCCTGGGGACCTGTTCCTTGAAATCAATATACTTCCACACCCCATCTTCGCCCGCGACGGCAATGACATACACATCCTGAAGTCCATCAACTATTCTCAGGCCGTCCTGGGAACGTCAATTGATATCCCCACGGTGGATGGATCGGTCAAGAGGGTTAAAGTTCCTTCAGGGACGCAGAGCAACACCAAAATTCGCCTGAAAGGGCTGGGCGTACCCGCCACAAAAAATTCCCCTGCAGGTGACCAGTATGTAAAAATCACGATCGATGTCCCCAGGAAGCTGAATGATCGACAAAGAAAAATAATGAAGGAATTGTCAGAGACGGGTTTGTAAAATAAATATATGTCTCATAAGATATATTATGTAAACTAATGAGTTCAAGCCAACTCAATATCGCCAATGAGCCCCATTTTATCTTTTATGATGATCAGAATGCCCCGAACCCCCTCGACCCTCATTCCCCATTCGAGGGCCTTTCGAATGTCCTTTTCGTCCTTCACGCGGTTGCAGACGGCTGTGGCCGCCGCATCGGCTAAGGCAGTCGAATCCGACACGACACACACCGCATCGGCTCTACCGAAGCTCAGGGAATGGCCGATCGATCCTGAAGATGTGCAGACCCCCGTCGGGATGGAACGCGATCGAATTTTCAAGACAATTTTCTCACTCAACGGAGACGCCCCCGCAAACACCGCCACATGGGCGTCCTCGGTCGTTTTAATGAAATCATCACCGCCATTTTCGACAATGACGTTTTCGCTGAATGCAAGGAGGTCCGTTCCGACAAAATGCGACATGGCGCCGGCAACAGAGGCCATGGGACCGACACCGGCCTCTTTTGACTGAAAAATCATCTCTTTGACGATGGGAGGAGCGAATGGGTCGTCCGGAAAGGGTGCCAGGGTGTTGCGAAATGCCGGATTAATTTTAATATAATTCTCTATGTTAATTCGATATTTAATGATTATATCTAAAGCAACACTGTATAAATTGCTGTCGGTGCCCACATATAAATCTGTTTCAGCGACACAGGGGTTGTAAAATTCCAGCCTGCCCGCTCTGATCCTGTTCCGATATGTCCTGGGTTCAACCATTAATTAACATAATTAACGTAAGCGCCGGATATCATACTGTTTATGCTATCTTTAAGCTCCTGGCAAATCCGGTATCTCGCACCGAGGGAGATCACCGTGTCGGACTTGTGGTTCAGTATATGAAGGAGAACTTCGTTTGATCCCGGATAGGCAAAAAGAATCTCTTTCAGTAAATGGACATCGCGGTCGGTATGCATTTCCTGACGAAAATATATATGAATGTCCGTTTCTTTCGTGTAACCCTTTAAATATTCATCCAGGTCGCTAATTTCATTGGCTATCACCTTGGTTTCATCATCCTGCGGATCCGCATAACCTCTGATCATCAAGGGTTTATCGCCGTGCAGCAAACTGTAGGATTTCATGTAGACATCGGAAAAACAGATGGCCGTGTACATGCCGCGCATATCCTCCATTTGGACGTATGCCATCGTTTCTTTCTTTTTGGTCTTCATTTCTTTGATGTTGACGACGGTCCCGCAGATATGAAGGTCTCTTTTATCCTTGATGGCGCCCAGATCGGATGAGAACAGCACATGACTATGGGCCGACAATTTCTCGATATATTTGGCCAGGGGATGCCCCGTAACATAAAAGCCCAGGGTCTCTTTCTCGTAGGCGAGCAAGATCTGCTGGTCCGCCTCCGTTTGACCGTTTTTTGAACCGGAAAGGGGGGCTGGGGCCGTCTGGTTCTGAGATTCCGCCCCTTCATGAGAGGAGGAACCGTTTCCGAGCGAATCGAACAGGCTGATCTGCCCGTTCGAGAGGTCCCTGTTTCTTTTTTGCGATTGACTGAGAATGTCTTCGTACGATGACAGGAGGTGAACCCGATCCCCTTCGATTGAATCGAAGCCCCCGCATTTGATAAGGCTTTCAATGACCCGTTTGTTGACCTTGCGTGTATCGATGTGAAAACAGAAATCCTCGAAGGATTTGAATCCCCCCTGGGCGGTCCTCGCCTCGATGATTGACTCGATGGCCCCCTCCCCTACATTCTTGACCGCGGCCAGGCCAAATCGGATACTATTTTCCTTTGCTCTGAATATTTTACGGGATTGATTGAAATCGGGGGGAAGGACATCGATGCCCATTTCCTTGCAACTGTTGATATATTTTATGATCTTATCCCGATTGTCCTTTTCACTTGTGAGCAGGGCGGCCATGAAATAGGCTGGATAATGGGCTTTTAAATAGGCCGTCTGATAGGAAATCATGGCATATGCGGTGCTGTGGGATTTGTTGAACCCATATGCGGCAAAGGTTTCCATTTTTTCCCAAATCTTCTGTGCCTTCGCTTTCGTGATGTTTTTTTCGGTGGCCCCGGCAAGAAAATTCGGTTTTTCCTTCTCCATATCAGCGACCTGCTTCTTGCCCATCACCTTGCGCAGGGTATCGGCCTCGGACATGGTATAGCCGCCGATGGATACGGCAATCTGTATGACCTGTTCCTGATATAATAGGACCCCGTATGTTTCTCCCAGGATGGATTTTAGTTGCGGTAATTCGTAGGTTATTCTCGTTTTTCCCTGTTTCCTGGATATGAAATCAGGCACCATGTTCATGGGACCTGGGCGATACAGGGCAATGGACGCGCTGATATCCTCGATGCAATCAGGCTTTATATTCACCAGGATATCCTTCATCCCATCACTTTCCAGTTGGAAGATCCCGTCGGCATCTCCCCTGCCGAGCAACTGATAGGCCAGCGGATCGTCGAGCGGCAGGGCGTTCAGATCAATATCGACGTCATGGTCTTCTTTGATTGCCTGGATCACATTGTTGATGACCGTCAGGGTTTTCAATCCCAGGAAATCGAATTTTGTAAGCCCGATTTTCTCCAGGTCATTCATCGGAAACTGGGTAACGATGTCCTGGTCCTCCTTGGGATTTTTATAGAGAGGCACCCTCTCCACCAGAGGAACGTCGGAAACGACCACACCGGCCGCGTGCGTCGAAGCGTGTCTGTTCAGGCCCTCCAGCTCCCTGGCCAGGTCGATTAGCCGTTTGATCTCGGGAGACCGGTTCATTTCATCGGTCAGGCGTGGTTCGGATTTTAAAGCGGTATCGAGTGTCATGTTGACGGCTTCGGGAATCAGCTTGGCAACCCGGTCCACTTCCCCGTAAGGCATGCCGATCACCCTGCCGACATCCCGAATAACGGCCCTCGCCTGCATTTTTCCAAAGGTAATGATCTGGGCCACTTTATCGGCCCCATATTTATTCTTTACATAGCGAATGATATCGTCCCGCCCCTCCGGACAGAAATCGATATCGATATCGGGCATGGTGATCCGGTCCGGATTCAGAAACCTCTCAAAGAAGAGACCGTACTTGATGGGATCGATGTTCGTGATTCCCAGAGAGTAAGCGACAAGGCTGCCCGCGGCAGAGCCCCTTCCCGGTCCGACGGCAATATTATTTTCCTTTGCGTAACGGACGAAGTCCCAGACAATCAAAAAATATCCGGCAAATCCCATGTTCCTGATGATGCCCATTTCATGGGACAGTCGTTCCAGATAGCGGGAGCGCAACGCCTTGTGGTCCAACTCGTCTTGGTTCTGCAAAATGTACGGAAATAGCTTTTCAAGTCCCTTTTCCGCTTCTCGGGTCAGTACTTCATCAAGTCTGTCTGTTGAACCCTTGAGTTCAAATTTGGGTAAATAGATCTTGCCGAATTCGAGGTCGAGATTGCAGCGTTCCGCTATGAGAAGCGTATTCTCTATGGCCTCCGGCAGATCCTTGAAGATTTGCGACATTTCCCGGGGAGATTTCAGGTAAAACTGATCCGTACTGAATTTCATCCGGTCCGTATCGTTGATTGTCTTTCCGGTTTGAATGCAGAGGAGGATCTCATGAGCTTCCGCTGATTCTCTGGTAAGGTAGTGGCAATCGTTGGTGGCAACAAGGCCAATACCCAGCTTTCGGGCGATATCGATCAACTGATGATTGACCAGGTTCTGTTCCGGCAAGCCGTTTTCCATAATTTCGATGAAAAAATTGTCGGGCCCGAAGATTTTCAGATAGTCTCTTGCCGCCTCTTCGGCTTCCTCTCTTCTTTCCTTCAGCAGTTTGCTCGATATTTCGCCTTGCAAACAGGCACTCATGGCGATCAGCCCTTCATGGTTCCGCAGCAGGACATCTTTGTCGATTCTGGGGCGATAGTAAAATCCCTCCAGGTACCCAATGCTCGTCAGCTTCATCAGATTCTGATAACCCGTCATATCCTTCGCCAGCACAACCAGATGGTTGGCGTTGTCGCCGATGTATCCGGCGGTTTTATCGAACCGGCTCTTGGGGGCAATATAAAGTTCACACCCGATGATGGGTTTTATGCCGTTTTTTTTCGCCTGCTGGTAAAAGTCGATCGCGCCGTACATGTTGCCATGATCGGTCATTGCGACGGCAGGCATAGCGAATTCTTTCGCTTTGGTGATCAGATCACTGATACGAATTGCGCCGTCCAGAAGGCTGTATTGTGTATGAACGTGCAGATGAACAAAGGAATTCTGAAGCATGTTTAACAACCCATATTAAAAACACCCGCGTAAAAATGCATGGATGGAGCTAATCCATCCAGTAATTGGGGGCCTCTTTCGTGATGATGACATCATGTACGTGACTTTCTCTCAATCCGGCTGATGTAATTCTGATAAATTTCGCCTTGGTTCTCAGCTCTTGGATATTTTGACATCCCACATATCCCATACCCGCCTTCAGGCCGCCAATGAGCTGGAAAATGCTGGCGGACAACGAACCCCTGAATGGCACCCTCCCCTCGATCCCTTCGGGAACCAGTTTGATTGTGCTTTCAATATCGTCATGATAGTATCGATCCACGCTTCCGAGCTTCATGGCCTCCAAGGACCCCATACCTCTGTAGACTTTGTAGCTGCGTCCCTGGTAGAGGATCGTCTCTCCCGGGCTTTCTTCCGTACCGGCAAAAAGGCTGCCGATCATGACCGTATGCGCGCCTGCCGCTAAAGCCTTCACAATATCTCCGGAGTATTTGATCCCGCCGTCGGCGATGACGGGAATCCCATATTTCGACGCGATTTTACAGACATCGGTTATGGCTGTGATCTGGGGAACGCCGACCCCCGCAATGATCCGGGTCGTACAAATGGACCCGGGCCCCACACCGACCTTGACGGCATCGACACCGGCGTCGATCAACGCCTTTGCCCCTTCCGCTGTGGCGACATTTCCGGCGATCAGTTCACACCGGGGAAAATTCCTTTTGGTGTCCCGGATCGCATCCAGAACGACGGAGGAATGGCCGTGGGAGGTATCGATCACAATGGCATCGGCTTCGGCGTCAAGGAGAGCGGCCACCCTCTCCTCACGATCGACGATGCCGACTGCGGCACCGACACGTAATCTTCCGTGCGTATCTTTACAGGCCAGGGGGAATTTCTTGATTTTTTCTATGTCCTTGATGGTTATGAGGCCCTTCAGATTGAAGTCTTCATCCACAACGGGCAGTTTTTCAATCCGGTGTTTATGCAAAAGCCGCTTGGATTCCTCCAGGGAAATATTTGCCGACACCGTAACGAGGTTCTCTTTCGTCATCACATCGGCTACGGGTTGCTCCAGGTTGGTTTCAAATCGCAGATCCCTGTTGGTTAAAATACCCACCAGCTTTTTTTTGCTGACAACGGGCACACCGGATATCCGGTAGCGGTTCATGAGGTCCAGGGCCTCACTGACTTTCTGGTTTGGTTCAATTGTGATCGGCGAAATAATCATTCCACTCTCGGACTTTTTGACTTTGTCCACCTCCAGGACCTGTCTTTCAATGCTCATATTCCGATGGATGATGCCGATTCCCCCTTCCTGGGCCGTGCAGATCGCCGTCCTCGATTCGGTCACCGTGTCCATGGCGGCACTGACAATGGGAATATTCAGGGGAATGTTGTTCGTCAAACAGGTGGATGTATCCACATCCTTGGGTAATACCGAAGACTCACTGGGTACGAGGAGTACATCGTCAAATGTCAAGGCTTCTCTCATCTTTTCTTCCAACGTTTCTAACCTCCGTGTGATTGATTTATTGAGAGTTGTTTCCTTCGATGAAGCATCGCTTGCCGTTTATATTCAGAAAATACTTTTCAACCTGATCATCGTATTGAACATCGCTGATCATCTGGTAGTAACTTTTTCTGGAAAACCGAGCCCTGAATGAATTCTTCTTTATTCGGCAATACAAAACATTCTCTTCGGAAATAGTCAATGTGTCGGGCTCCAACACTTCTGAAGAACCATCGGACAGGCTGAGGTGAATCACTTCTTCCTGCGAAGTGTCCGCCCGCACCCGTTCTACGGATTTCACGACGAATGCCGTATCCTCCACGTCGATTTCGCATCGGTCATGTTCGGATACTTCAAGGTAATAACTGCCTCCAGGCGTCTTTTTCAAGTACCCGTACAGATACTGGACAATATCCGCACGGAGCATTTCCGCACCGCGGTAATACCAGACGCCGTCTTTATCGATTTTGATGTCGCAGATCTCTTTTATCCGCTTTTTTATGTTTTCCAAGGGGCTGCACCAGAGTCAGGTCCGACTGTTGATGGATAAGGTCACGGGTCCGTTATTGACCAAACGCACTTTCATCATCGTCTGAAATTCTCCTGACAAAATCCGGTCATAAAGCCCCCTCCCCCGGCTCAGGAAGTATTCGTAGAGATGCTTTGCCCGTTCGGGATCCTCCGCATCGGTAAACGAGGGTCTTCTCCCCTTTCTGCAATCGGCAAGTAACGTAAATTGGGATACCACGAGCAGGCCTCCACCAAGATCCTTTACGGAAAGATTCATTTTCCCCTGACGATCTTCAAAGATCCGCAAATTGAGAATCTTTTCCAGAAGATAATCGGCATCCTTTTCGGAATCGCCCTTTTTCACCCCCAAAAATACCAGCAATCCTACTTGAATGGCGCTGTGCAGGCGATCATCGATGTAAACCGACGCCTCATCCACGCGTTGTACCAAGGCAACCATGTTCCAGTTTACGCTCCCTTAACTTTTTCAAGCGAAAAGACGTCCCATTCCTGATTTGAAAGAAGGGGAAAACCCATCCTTTTCATATCACAATATCGTCTCCAGGACATCCACTCATTTCTTTTTCTCATCCATTTTTCCGGGGACAGACACATAAAGAAGGGCTTGAATCGTCATTGTGAAAGTGTTAAGAGAGCACAAGTCATCGAAAAAACATAGGAGAATATGATGAAAAAATATTTTAAAATATTTTTTATCCTGACGATTATTTCCATTTTGATACAACCTGCAAATCCTTCGGCGAAGGATAAATTTGTGATCGCGGTCCTCCCGTTTTCAACACACAGCGCGGAAAACATCGAGTACATCCGCCATGGTATCTGGGACATGTTGTCTTCCAGGATATCCTATCATGACAAGATGAGGGTTGTTGAAAAGGAGGTTCTCTCGACTCTTGTGCAAGACAACAAGGATCTCTCCTCATCTGAAATTTATGAAATCGGAAACAAGGTACAAGCCGATTTTGTCGTATCGGGAAGCCTCACAAAAATCGGAAGCGCCCTCAGTGTGGACGGAAAACTGTTCGATATGACCGCCTCCGATAAACCTGCCTTGTCCATATACTACCAGTGTCAGTCCTTTGACGAGGTCATTCCGAAAATCAATGAGTTCGCCAAGCAAATTGACCACCATGTACTGGGCTTTACCGAGGACGTTTCCTCGCAGCCGGTTTTAAAACAACCCTCCGCCGTGAGTTCGGGTTACGGTTCAGGAGGGGCCACCCGGGAATCGCAGATCATCAAGAGCATGAGAACATCCCCTCAGGGCACCCTGACTTCGGCCATCAACACGGACTTTATCAACGCACAGCGTCCCCTCGACCGGGAAGGCTTCTGGATGAGTCCGAAAATTCCGACCCAGATCAAAGGGATGGATATCGGTGATGTCAACAACGACGGTCTGAATGAAATCGTCCTGATCGATAATCACAATGTGATGATCTATCAAAAACGGGGTCGCGATTTGGTTCTCCTGAAGAAAATCGAAGGCAAACCCTACGACCAATACCTTTCCGTCGATGTGGCGGACATCAACGAAAACGGTGTACCCGAAATTATCGTGACACGGCTTCGCCGCAATTATCTGACTTCTTTTGTCCTTGAATTCAAAAAGGATAAATATGAAATGATTGCGTCAAAACTGGGCTATTTCATGCGGGTGATCGAAATGCCGGATGGAACCCCCCTTTTGATGGCACAGCCTCTGGGTATGACTGAACCGTTCTCGTCGCCGATTTATGAAATGACCTGGAAAAGCGGGAAGTATCAAACAGGAAAGAGGATGCAGATTCCTGAAGGCCTCTCCGTATACAGCGTTAACATCGTCAATTTTACGGACAGCGGTTCCGACAAGGTCCTTGCCATTGACGAAGGGGATTACATTTCCATGTATGCCAAAACGGAGAAGGCCCTGAGCAAGGTCAACGCTTTCGGGGGGAGCCCGGAGTACCTGTACAGAAGCGACGAAATATTCGGCGGCACGAACAACGTCTTCGACCTCACGGACAGGCAGGTTTCGGATAATGTGGTCAAGAAGTTTTATTATGTGAACCTGAGGACTTTCGCCTACGATACAAACAAGGACGGCAAGAAGGAATTGATTATCGTCAAGAACCTCTCCTCATCGGGCCGATACTTCGCCAATGTCAGGCTTTTTACCGCCGCTGAAATCTATAATCTTGAGTGGGATGGTCTGGGGTTCATAGAGAACTGGCGAACACGAAAAATTAACGGCTACGTTTGTGACTATCAATTCAAGGACGTGGACAATGACGGGGACAAAGAGATCGTCCTCGCCCTGGTTATGTCATCGGGGGTGAGTCTTCAGAAGACAAGCGTAATCGTTGCCTATGACCTGGTTGCAGAATAGGGGTTGACATCGCATTGAAAAACAGATAAGAAGCAAAACCGCTACAGGAAAGGCTTACGGGATTTCAGAAGTACATATGGCGGTGTAGCTCAGCTGGTTAGAGCATACGGCTCATATCCGTAGTGTCCGGGGTTCAATTCCCTGCACCGCCACCAGCATACAAGCTTGACTCTAGGGTCAAGCTTTTTATTTTTCAAAGCATGATCATGAACGAGACCCAGACATCTTTCATCGAAAGGTTAACCCAATCCCTGCAAAATCCGCATATCGACTTCCATGAAAAATATCTTTTGATCCGGAATCAACAAGGAAAGGAAACAAAATACTTGTCTGCGGGAGTTTGCATGCCCATCTTCTCTGAAGCGGATCGGTTTTATTTTCAACTGATCAAAAGATCCGCAAAGGTCTCACAGCCCGGCGACTTGAGTTTTCCCGGCGGAATGCTCAATCCCATACAGGACTATCCGCTCAGATACATGATCACGTCCGGTATCATCCCGGTCATCCGCCGCAACAGGTTCCTCGCCGTGAAGCAATATCCCCCTCACAACATGCGGGCCATGACGTTGTTTCTTGCCAACGCCCTCCGTGAAGCCTGGGAAGAGGTCGGCATGAATCCTTACCACCTTGTATATCTGGGATCATTGCCGACTTATACTTTAAAAACCTTCCATCGCGTCATCTTCCCCTCGGTCTGTTTCGTGACCGGTCAACAGGCCCGGTATCGGTTAAATGAAGAGGTGGACCGTATTGTGAACCTTCCCCTGACGATATGTTTTGATGAATACAACTATTTTCAACTGATCATCGAAATGCCGGCGGGCTCGCCTGAACCTGTCGAAAAATTCCCCTGTCTGTTGTTCAAGGACGAAAGCGGCTATGAGCATATTCTTTGGGGGGCGACTTTTGCCCTCGTCATGGGGCTTCTGGAAGTTGTTTATGATTTTCACATTCCGGCAATTCCCGATGAAAAATCGATCAAAAAAACCCTCCTGCCGAATTACTGTGAAAAACTGACAAAGTTGGTGAGTTGGCATTGATGAAAAGGGCAGGCATAAAAAAACAGGGCAATTCAGTTGCCCTGTTTTTTTTATGGCGGGGCCGATGGGATTTGAACCCACGCCCTCCGGCGTGACAGGCCGGCGTTATAACCAGCTTAACTACGACCCCGCAATTCCAAATTTCAAATCAGAAAATCTTATATCCTTGGTGGGCGGAACAGGACTTGAACCTGTGACATCCACGGTGTAAGCGTGGCGCTCTCCCAGCTGAGCTACCCGCCCAAAACGGTGTTCCCGATCAGCAGGGGGTTTTTAGCAACATATCTTATGGTTGTCAAGCAGTAAGTGTCCCGGGAATCCCTAGGCGTTAAAATGCTGCTCCGTTTCGGTGTTGAATTTTCCCGGTTCTTCACCTCTGAAGAGCAAGGCCGCCTTCAGCACCTCGTCGACATTGTCCACAAATATGACATCAAGGGCTTTCAGGATGTTACGGGGAACTTCCGCCAGATCCTTTTCGTTGTCCCGCGGAATGATAACCGACTTGATATTTCCCCTGTGGGCAGCCAGGAGTTTTTCCTTCAAACCGCCGATGGGTAAAACCCTTCCGCGTAAAGTGATTTCTCCGGTCATCGCCAGGTCCGCTCTCACGGGTTTTTTCATGAAAACGGAGGCGATGGACGTTGCCATGGCAATCCCTGCGGACGGTCCGTCCTTGGGGATCGCCCCCTCGGGCACATGAATATGAATATCCGATTCCTTGTAGAAATCCGGCGCCAGGCCGAATTGTTCTGCCCGTGCCCGGACATAGGTCAGGGCAGCCTGAACGGATTCCTGCATGACGTCGCCCAGTTTGCCTGTTACGATCATCTTCCCCGCGCCGGGCATGGTGGACGCTTCCACAATCAGCAATTCACCGCCGAATTCCGTCCAGGCCATGCCGATGGTCAAGCCGATACCGGCCTGCCCTTCCGTTTCCCCGTGTCGATACTTTGGGACACCCAGATATTTGTGCACAGCCTTCGATGTAATGTTCGAGAAATTCTTGTGCCCTTCCGTGACCACCTCTCGGGCAACTTTGCGGCAGATCGATGCGATTTCCCGTTCCAGATTTCTGACACCCGCCTCCCGGGTGTACTGTCGTATGATCGTCTGAAGCGCTCCATCGGTGAAACGGATATTCTCTTTCGTCAAACCGTTTTGTTCCATTTCCTTGGAAACGAGAAATTTCTTGGCGATGTTCATTTTTTCCGGTTCCGTGTAACCGGCCAGACGGATGACTTCCATCCGATCCTGCAACGGCGGCGGAATCGTTTGGAGCACATTGGCCGTCGTGATGAACATGATATCGGAAAGGTCATAATCGACTTCCAGATAGTTGTCATTGAAGGCGTTGTTCTGTTCCGGGTCCAAAACTTCCAGCAGGGCCGACGAAGGATCACCACGGAAATCGGAACTCAGCTTATCCACTTCATCGAGACAGAATACGGGATTGTTTGACCCGGCCTTTTTTAAGAGCTGCACGATTTTTCCGGGTAAAGCCCCGATATAGGTTCTTCTGTGTCCACGGATCTCCGCTTCGTCGCGTACACCGCCAAGGGAAAGACGCACAAATTTTCGATTTGTCGCCCGGGCCACCGATTTTGCAATAGAGGTCTTTCCGACCCCCGGGGGTCCGACGAGACAAAGAATGGGGCCTTTGTTTTTCTTGACCAGAGTCTGAACCGCCAGGTATTCAAGGATTCTTTCCTTAACCTTTTTGAGACCGTAATGATCTTCTTCTAAAATAGCCTCCGATTCCTCCAGGGTGTGCTTGTTTTCTGTCCTTTCATACCAGGGCATATCCAAAAGCCAGTCGATATAGTTCCTCACAACGGTGGCTTCCGCGGACATGGGGGCCATCATCTGGAGTTTCTTTATTTCCTGCCTGACCTTTTTCGTGGCCTCCTCCGACATCTTTTTCATTTTGAGCTTCTTTTCAAGCTCGGCGATTTCATTTCTGAAATCGTCCTTCTCCCCCATTTCCTTCTGGATGGCGCGCATCTGTTCATTCAGATAGTAATCCTTCTGGGTTTTCTCCATCTGTTTTTTGACGCGCCTTTTGATCTTCTCTTCCACTTCCAGGATCTCGATTTCAGAAACCATCAGGGCGTAAATCGTTTCGAGTCGCTCCGTGACATGGAATATCTCCAGGATTTTTTGTTTGTCTTCCAGTTTCACGTTCAGTTGGGAGATCACGGCATCGGCTATTTTGGAAGGGTCATCGATGGTGGCCAGGGTGCTCAGCATTTCAATATGCGCTTTTTTGCTGAGTTTGATGTACTGTTCGAAGGATTCCTTGATGTTTCTGATCAAGGCCTGGGTTTTTATATCGTTTTCTTCAACGATATCATCTACTTCCTTCACCTCGACGTAGAAAAATTCGTCATTCGGCAGGTAACCCTGGATGACGCCCCTTTTCTTTCCCTCCACAAGAACCTTGACGGTCCCGTCAGGCAACCTGAGAAGCTGAATGATAACCCCTATTGTTCCGACCTGGCAGATGTCATCCTCCGTCGGATCATCCTTTTGGGCACTCTTCTGGGCCACCATGAAAATCCCCTTCTCGTCCTTCATGGCGTATTCGAGAGCGGAAATTGATTTCTCCCTGCCCACAAACAACGGTACGATCATGTAGGGAAAAACAACCACATCTCGCAGGGGCAGCAAGGGTATTGAAATGAGTTTCTCTTCGCTGTTCTTATTCATATTAAAATTATTCAATGTTCCCAATTTATTTTATTCCTCGTTTCAATCAGGCGGTTTCCGTTTTTTTCTCAAAAAGGAGAATGGGCTGTTCCTGATTGGATATGACATCCTCGTTAATGACGCATTCAGAAATATCTTTCCGGGACGGTATTTCGTACATGATATTCAACATCGTGTCTTCGATGATAGCCCTCAAGCCCCTTGCCCCCGTTTTGCGATCCTCCGACAGTTTGGCGATAGCCCGGAGGGCCCCGTCCGTAAACCGGAGTTTTACGTTTTCCAGCTCAAGCAGTCTCTCGTATTGCTTGATGATGGCGTCCTTTGGTTCCGTCAGGATCCTGAACAGGTCGTGGTGATTCAGGTCGTTCAATGTCGCCACCACGGGCAAGCGTCCAATGAATTCAGGAATCATGCCGAATTTCAGAATATCTTCCGGCCGCACTTTCGACAGGAGATGTTCGTTGCGGATATCCTTGCGGCTCTTCACTTCCGCGCCGAATCCCATGGCGTTCACGCCGAGACGTTTGGCAATGATGTCCTCCAGTCCGTTGAATGCGCCTCCACATATAAATAAAATATCCGTTGTATCGATCTGGATAAATTCCTGCTGCGGGTGCTTTCTGCCGCCCTTCGGCGGGATATTCGCCAAAGTGCCTTCCATGATTTTCAGGAGCGCCTGCTGAACCCCCTCACCCGACACATCCCGCGTAATCGAGGGATTCCCCGATTTTTTGGCGATTTTATCGATTTCATCGATGTACACAATACCCCGGCAGGTCCTGTCCGCATCATAATCGGCATTCTGCAGGAGGCTCAGTATGATGTTTTCCACATCTTCACCGACATAACCAGCTTCCGTTAAGGATGTGGCGTCGGCAATGGCAAAGGGAACCTTCAGAATTCTGGCCAAAGTCTTCGCCAGCAGCGTCTTGCCCGATCCCGTGGGACCGATGAGGAGGATGTTGCTTTTCTGGATTTCCACATCACCGGTTTTTTTGTCGGCGAACAATCTTTTGTAATGGTTGTACACCGCAACGGACAAAACTTTCTTTGGCTTCTCCTGCCCGATCACATACTCGTCGAGATGGGCCTTGATCTCCTTTGGTTCGGGAATTTTTTTTACCGAACCTTCGCAGAAGTTCTCCTGATCCTCCTCAACGATGCAGCGGCAGAGGTTGATACATTCATCACAGATATAGGCGGCCGGTCCGGCAACCAGTTTGCGTACCTCGTTTTGATCTTTTCCGCAAAATGAGCAAAACATCAGGGACAGATCACCTTGAGTATCTTTATTTTTTTTCCCCATGAAATATCCTTTGTCTCTTATCTTATCAGGCTCTTTTGGCGATAATCTCGTCAATAATACGATACTGTTTTGCCTGTTCACTGGTCATGTAATAATCCCGGTCCGTATCCGTCTCGATTTTTTCGAAGGGCTGATTCGTCAGTTTGGCCAGGATGCGATTGAGTTCCTCTTTCAAGCGGAGGATTTCCTTGGCTTGAATATCGATGTCCGTCGCCTGCCCCTGAAAACCGCCCAGAGGCTGGTGAATCAGAATTCTGGAATGCGGCAGGGCATAACGTTTTCCCGGCTCCCCGGCGGCAAGGAGAAATGCGCCCATGCTGGCGGCTTGCCCCATGCACACCGTCGATACGGGGGGTTTGATGTACTGCATGGTGTCATAAATGGCCATGCCGGAACTGACGTGCCCCCCAGGGGTATTCAAGTAAAAGGATATCTCCTTTTCCGGATCCTCCGACTCAAGGTAGAGAAACTGGGCGATGACCAGATTGGCCACTTCATCGTTGATGGGTGTGCCCAGAAAAACAATACGATCCTTCAACAGCCGGGAATAGATATCAAAGGCTCTCTCACCTCTGCCATCCTGTTCCACCACCATGGGAATCAGAGCCATTTAATCCTCCTAAATATCCGCCGTTTTTTTGGCCACTGTGATGACCGACTTGCTTTCAAGAAAATCGATTACCTTGGCCATGAGGATCTCGCTTTCCAGATCCTCCACCATGTGGGCGTTTTCGAATTTTTTCTTTATCTGTTCATAGTCCTGGGCGTAATACCCGGCAAGGCCCTTAATCCGCTCTTCTATTTCCGACTCTTGAACCTCGATACTTTCCTTTGCCGCGATGGCCCTTAAAATCATGCCGGCCTTGACGATCTTTTCCGCCTCGGGCCTCATATTTTCACGCATCCCTTCGGCCAGTTCCTTGGCCCTCTCATTTGGCATACCGCTCGCTTTCCAGCGTCGGCTCGCCTCCATCACCATTTGTTCCAGTTGGTGGCCCGTCATGATGGAGGGCACCTCGAGATCGTTGTTGGCGATCAACCGGTCGATCATGCATTCTCTCAGGTCGGCGTTGGATTTATTCGCCAGTTCGATGTCCAGTTCCTTCCTCAGTTCCTCACGAAGTTCCGCCATGGTGTTGAACCGTTCGAAGTTCTTGATAAAGTTTTCGTCAAGCTCCGGCAGTTTACGTATTTTATGATCCTTCAGGGTCACTGTAAATTCAACATTCCTGCCTGCGACGTGTTCCGCATGATAATTTTCGGGGAAGGTCACGTCGAAGACCCGGGTTTCCCCCCTCTTCATTCCCGTCAATTTATCCTCGAAATCGTCAATAAATTGACCTGATCCGATCTCCAGGAAATAATTTTCAGACGTCATCTCCTTGATCGCCTGGCCGTCAAGGGTCCCCTCGAACTGAATGGCCGTGAAATCGCCTTTCTGAATGCCGCGGTCCTCGGCGACATCCTCCATGTAGCTGTAGAGATGGCGCAATTTTTCGATTTTCTCGTCAATCGCCTCTTCCGTGACTTCCGGATCCGTCTTCTCCAGTTCCAGACCGACATAATCTTTTGGTTCGAAATCCGGTTCAATTTCGACGGCCACGTTAAACGCAAACATTTCATCCTTCGTAAAGCCCTTGTGATCGACGCTGGGATATCCCGCGGGGCGCAGTTTGCGGCTGTCCATGGTTTCCTGATACTGCCTGGCAATGATGTTTGCGGCGGCGTCATTTTCCGCATGATCTTTATAATAGGTCTCCAAAATCTTCCGGGGAATTTTGCCCTGGCGGAAACCCTTGATCTTGGCCGTTTTGTTCAGGTTGTCGTAAACCTTGTCCAATTCTTTTTCCACTTCCATCCATGGAACTTCGAAGTACATCTTTTTTTTAATCTGGCTTAAATCCTCAAATTTGATACATGTTTCAGTCACGGTTTCGCGGCTCCTTTTTACGAGATATTATGGTGCGAGAGAGGGGACTTGAACCCCTATCCGTTTTCACGGGCTGGATCCTAAGTCCAGTGCGTCTGCCAGTTTCGCCACTCTCGCTTGGAACAAGCCTGATGAGTCCTATATATTCACTGCCTGGATTGTTGTCAATGGGAATTGCTTTTTTAACCAAAATGTCGTCGAGACTGGAAAAAGTGTGAAAAAGTTACAATAAAAAAACCGCTTTTCAGGCGGTTTCTTTATTACTGGTCGGGGCGAGTGGATTTGAACCACCGACCCTCTGAACCCCATTCAGATACGCTACCAAGCTGCGCTACGCCCCGACAGATCACTCCCGTAAATCTCTGTGCCGCACCCATTACCACCTATAATTTATGGTGTCAAGCACTATAAGGCCATATTCTTGCAAGAAATAATCGCTTGAATATCATCTTGTCATACCTTAATCTTGGTTCCTCGTTTTCGTATATCAGGAGAATACAGATGATCGGAAAATGGTATCGGCGCTTCCTCGTTGCGGTGCTTTGCCTGTCGCCGTTATACGCGACATCGACCTTCGCCGATATTTACAAATTCATCGACGATGACGGGGTCACCCACCTCACCAACATACCGACGGAAAGCAACCGGAATTACATCCTTTTGATCAAGGAAAAGCGGGTGATCATGAAAGTCAAAGGCGATGTGGCGCAATACGATGACATAATAAGGAAGGCGTCGGAGAAGTATGATGTCGATTACGCTCTTATCAAAGCCGTGATCAAGGCTGAATCGAACTTCAATCACCGGGCCGTTTCCCCCGTCGGCGCGCAGGGACTCATGCAGCTCATGCCGAAAACAGCCTCGTCCCTCAATGTGCAGGATTCATTTCACCCGGAGAACAACATCAACGGGGGGGTCCGCTACCTCCGTTATCTCCTGCGCCTGTTCAACGGGAACCTCTCCTTGGCCCTTGCCGCCTACAATGCGGGGGAAGGGGCCGTGGCCCGATACAACAACCGCATCCCGCCCTACCCGGAAACGCAGACCTACGTTCAGCGTGTTCTCCAGTACCTGGAACAATACCGCAACCTGAGCAGGAATTGACCTCCCCGTACCTTGCTTCAGGGAATCGCCTCGGTGAGGGCACCCCCGCAGGTTTCCGGCCTGGTGGTCAGGTACGGTCTCATCCTGGCGATCTTCCGTTCCTTGATGCCCCGGATCGCGCTCAGTTCCGACAGATCACGGATACAGCCCCGGCTCTGGATGTAGGCTACAATGGATGTGGATGTTTTTTCGCCGATCCCGGGAACGAGCATCATCTCCTCTCGTGACATCCGGTTGATGTCGCTGGGGATGCCCAGGGCCATGGCCTTGTGGGGGGACATATCCGTAACGTCGCGCAGACGGTTTCCCCGGATCCGGACGGACATGCCGGGGGTGACGGCGGTCGTTTCACCCCCCTCCCATTGGGGGTTTATGCCCGACAGGCATGCCGCCATGGTTTTTCCGCGGGGGAAAAAGTATATGCCCTGTTCCTCGTCTTCCACGACCAGCTCGACCGCCGCCGTTTCTTCCCCCCTGACCTGGAAGGGGACGTCCCTCGTCTGATTCTTCATCAGGGAGGAAACGGACTGCACCAGAAGCAGTAAAAGAAGCAGTGTCGTGCCGCCGAGTAGAAGACGGGGTTTCATCTCATGATTTTTTGGGTACGCAGAACACATCGTGAAGGATAGAGACGGCCAGCTCCGTGTACCTGGACTGGATGGCGCAGGATATCTTTATTTCCGATGTGCTGATCATCAGGATGTTGATCCCCTCTTTGGCCAGGGTATCGAACATTTTCGCCGCCACGCCGGAATGGCTGATCATGCCGACGCCGACAATGGAGACCTTGGACACGTTTTCATCCACCTCCACTTTATCCGCGCCGATTTTCCGGGCCGCGTCCTCGATGAGCCTGCGTGCCTGCCCGATTTCCTTCCTCGAAACGGTGAAGGTCAAATCCGTGTATCCGTCTATGCTCGCGTTCTGGATAATCATATCCAGAACGATGTTGTTTTCCGCGAGGGGGGAGAGGAGCTGCGCCGCGGTACCGGGACGATCCGGCACATGGACGATGGTCACTTTTGCCTGATCCTTGTCATAGGTCACACCCGACACCACTTCTTTTTCCATATCCATACTCGTATCCTCCTTGGTCACCAGGGTCCCCGCTTCATCGGAAAAGTTCGGTTTCACATAGAGGGGGACATTATATTTTTTTGCCAGCTCGACGGAACGGGGCTGCAGCACCTTGGCGCCCGCCCTGGCCATCTCCAGCATCTCGTCATACGTGATTCGATCGAGTCGCCTGGCATTGCTGCAGATATTGGGATCCGTCGTATAGACGCCGTCCACATCCGTATAAATATCGCACGCATCCGCCTTGAGAATCGCCGCCAGGGCCACGGCCGTGGTGTCCGACCCGCCGCGTCCGAGGGTCGTGATGCTGTTGCCCGCGTCGATCCCCTGAAAACCGGCAACGACGGCAATCGTTCCCTTCTCCAGTTCATCCTGCAAGACACGCGCGTCCACATCCAGAATCCTGGCCTTGTTAAAGGCGTTGTCCGTGTGTACCCCGGCCTGAAACCCGAGAAAGGATCGGGCGGGATAACCGAGACGATTCAGGACCATGGACAGAATGGATATGGTAACCTGTTCCCCCGTTGATATCAAGGAATCGAACTCTCGCGCGTCAGGCGGGTCCGCCGCCTTCTGGGCCATTTCAATGAGGCGGTCCGTCTCACCCGCCATGGCTGACAGGACAACGACCACATCATGGCCCGCCTGCTTGGTTCTGATGATTTTCTGTGCGACCTTTTCGATCTTTTCGATGTTGGCGACAGACGTTCCACCATATTTCTGTACAATCAAAGCCATACCCATCCTCCCCTATTCCCGTTCGCGCCGGTATTTTTCCAGAATTTGCCCGATAACGGACTCGTCACCGGATATTCTGATGATCCGCGTTGACTCATCGAAATACTCAAAATTGACAAAAAGGGTATCCCCGGGCAGGATATCCCGTATTTTTTCCGCCCATTCCACCACCACAACGCCTCCGTCGTCGAAGAAATCCTCAAACCCCGCATCGATCATTTCACGGGATGTTTCCAGTCGGTAGGCATCGACATGCCGGAGAGTCATCCGCCCCGGATACTCGTTGATGATGGTGAAGGTGGGGCTTGTGATTTCATAACAATCGGACACGCCGAGACTTCTCGCCAGGCCCTTGGCCATACAGGTCTTGCCGGCGCCCAAATCCCCGATCAGTCCGACAACGTCTCCCGGGCCCAGGCATTCGCCGATCGCTTCGCCGAGGCGTATGGTTTCCCCTTCACCGAGGGTTCTGACTTCGCATGTTCTCTTTGTCATAGTCCGCTTCTTTTACGGGCCCCTTATGCCGTGAACCGCCCCCGCATGATCGCGTCCGTCATGACGACGACTCTGGCGGTTTCGGCCACGTCGTGTACACGGACGACATGGGCCCCGCCCATGATGCTCGCCGTCAGCGCGGCGGCCGTCCCCTCCGTACGCTCCGCCGGCGCCTCGACACCGGTGACGGCCCCGATGAACGATTTCCGTGACACGCCGACCAGGATGGGAGCGCCCAGAATTTTGAGTTCGGACAAACGCCTGACAATGGCAAGGTTGTCCTGAACCGTCTTCCCGAAACCCACGCCCGGATCCACCATGATGCGGTCCATCGCGATACCCTGCGCCCGGGCGTGGTCAATCCGATCCGACAAATAGGCGATGATTTCCGCCATCAAATTCGAATACACGATGGGCCCCGACTGCATGGTCCTGGGAACGCCCCTCATGTGCATCAGGATCACGGCGGCCCCCGTATCGGAAACGACGGCGGCCATCACGGGGTCGCCGGTCATGGCGCTGATGTCGTTCACAATCTCCGCCCCTGCGGCGACGGCCTCACGGGCGACCTCCGCCTTCATCGTATCGATGGAAACGGGGACTCCGAGCCTCCCCCGCAACCCGTCGATCACGGGAAGGACCCGCTTCAACTCCTCCGACGCCGAAACGCCCTCGGCGCCGGGGCGGGATGATTCGCCGCCGATATCGATAAAGTCCGCCCCCGCCTCTTCCTGGGCCAGGGCCAGATCAATCGCCTCGTGGGTGGACATCATCTCCCGTCCCCCGCCGGAAAAGGAATCGGGTGTGACATTCACGACGCCCATCACCCGGGTTCCGTCCCCCAGGGGAATTTTTCTTTTTCCCGTTGCAAGAACAAAATCGGTGCGGTGATAATGGGCCAGGCGTTGTTCCAGTTCTGCCGACAGAAAAGTCAGGCCGAAGGGTTGCCTCCTGATCCGCCCGGCGAACAGAAGGATCTGCTTTGCCGTTCCCATGAGGATGACATCGGTTGAAGGGATGCTGCAGGAGACGGTCCCTCTCGCGACGGCGGCGTCCCCCCCGAGGGCGAGCATTTCCTGTTTGATGACATTGGCCGCCCGGCATTCGACATCTTGAAGGAGGATATTGAAATGCCTCATTTTGGGGAGCAGCCGTTCCCTGCCGGGTGGATCGACGCCGACGGCCTTCAGGAGCTCCATGAACGCCTCATCGCTGGTCTGTGACAGGATTCCAACCCGGAAAACCCGGTGTTCTGGTGAAGACATTGCAGATCACCTGATGGGGGATGTCGGGGGTTTCCCCGGCATCAACCCTCCACGGCGCATCCGTCCACCCCGAT
Source organism: Deltaproteobacteria bacterium (assembly GCA_012522415.1). Classification (NCBI taxonomy): domain Bacteria; kingdom Pseudomonadati; phylum Myxococcota; class Myxococcia; species Deltaproteobacteria bacterium. The sequence continues at coordinate 57,453 of JAAYKM010000123.1, forward strand.
GAGCTCGTCGAGGTCCTCCGTATCGAGGACTTCCTTTTCCAGAAGCGTCGCGGCAAGACGGTGCAGCGTCTCGATATTTTCCTCGAGCAGTTTTTTTGCGATTCGGTAACAAGTGATCACGATATCCGATATTTCCTGGTCGATCAGCCTGGCCGTTTCCTCGCTGTAATCCTTGTGGGTCGCGAATTCCCGGCCCAGAAATATCTGTTCATCCTTTTTACCGTAACTCAGGGGACCCATTTTATCGCTCATTCCCCATTCGCAGACCATTTTCCTGGCGATGTTCGTCGCCCGTTCGATATCGTTCCCCGCGCCGGTGGTAAAATCACGAAGGATCAGCTCTTCCGCGGCGCGTCCTCCCAGGAGGATGCTGATGTTGTTCAGGAGGTATTTTTTCGGGTACGTGTGCCTTTCGTCAATGGGAAGCTGCTGGGTAACACCCAGGGCCATTCCCCGGGGAATGATCGTGACCTTGTGGATCGGATCGCTTCCAGGGAGGAGACGGGCAACGAGGGCGTGCCCCGATTCATGGTAGGCCGTATTCTTCTTCTCCTCATCGGTGATGACCATGCTTCTGCGCTCGGCCCCCATGAGGACCTTGTCCTTGGCAAATTCGAAGTCGCTCATGCTGACCTTGTCCTTGTTGTACCGAGATGCGTACAAAACGGCCTCGTTCACCAGGTTCTCGATATCGGCTCCGGAAAATCCCGGAGTCCCTCTGGCGATAACGGAGGCATCCACATCCTCTTCCAGGACGGTTTTCCTTGCATGGACCTCAAATATTTTCTCACGCCCCTTGACGTCCGGCAGGGGGACGACAACCTGCCGGTCGAACCGTCCCGGCCTCAGGAGCGCCGGGTCGAGAACATCGGGCCTGTTGGTGGCCGAAACCAGGATGACCCCTTCATTGGACTCAAAGCCGTCCATTTCGACCAGGAGCTGGTTCAGGGTCTGCTCCCGTTCGTCGTGCCCGCCCCCGAGTCCCGCGCCGCGGTGCCGGCCGACGGCGTCGATTTCGTCGATGAAAATGATGCAGGGGGCATTCTTTTTACCCTGCGTGAAGAGATCCCGCACCCGTGAAGCCCCGACGCCAACGAACATTTCCACGAAGTCCGAACCGCTGATGCTCAGGAAGGGGACCTCGGCCTCGCCGGCGATGGCGCGGGCAAGGAGGGTTTTGCCCGTCCCCGGCTGTCCGACCAGGAGCAGGCCCTTCGGTATCCTCCCGCCCAGGCGCGTGAACTTCTTCGGATCCTTCAGAAATTCGATCACTTCTTCAAGCTCCGCCTTGGCCTCGTCGATTCCCGCCACGTCCTTGAACGTGACTTTCTTCGTTTTATCCGTCATGAGACGGGCACGGCTTTTCCCGAAAGCCATGGCCTTCCCCCCGCCGGCGTGCATCTGGCGCATAAAAAATATCCAGACGCCGATCAGCAGAAGCATGGGGAACCACGAGATGAGAATCGTTACGTACCACGGCGACTCCTCAGAGGGCTTGGCCGATATGCGGACCCCCTTTTCCTTCAACAGGGGGACCAGGGTGGGATCGCTGGGACTGTAGGTTTTGAATCCCTTGCCCGAGGTGAAGGTCCCCGTGACATGATCACCCTGGATGGTGACCTCCTTGACCTGTCCCCGGTTCGCGTAATTGATGAAATCACTGAATACAACACTTTCCTGTGCATGCTGCGGCTGGGTGAAGAGATGATAAACCAGGACGAATATCAATCCGATGACAAGCCACAGGGCGATATTTTTTTGTAGTGGGTTCAAATTGCTTACTCCTTGTAATCTGACTTACCGCTTCCTTTATAATAGGGGGGACTTAATTTCAAATCATTTCTATTTTCAGACAGGTTTTTGTCGACGGCGTGATTTTGGCGGTGTCGCTGACCGTTATTCCGACGACGCACAGCACCTTTTCCCCGTCCACCAGCAGGGGTGTTTCCTTCCTGATTTCCCGGGGCACCTTTCGGTCCGCGAAAAATGTCCCGAGTTTTTTCGTTCCTCCCATGCCGAGGGGCCGGAAACGGTCTCCCGAACGGATATTCCTGATTTCGCAGGGGAAAGTGATTTTTTCGTAATCCAGGAGGACGACGTTTTCCGATTTCAGATCGCAGGCGGAGGCTCCCGTTTTCGTCAGCCTCATACGCATACCCGTTTCCTCGATGAGAATGTCCGCCGGTATGTCGTCGATTCGATAACGAAAGGCGCCCTGGAAGGGGGGGACGATCCCCGGGGGGCGGGCCCCATTGCGTTCTCCCGATTCCGCTTTTTTCGACCGCCGCCGGGTTTTCTCCCTGAAGAGGATCCCGTCGTACCGACGAAAGACCTCCGTGTCGAAAGGGAGGGACAGCATTTGCCCGACCCGTCCCCTTTCCAGCAAGCGGGCCACGGCGTCCACGTGAACCCGGCTGATTCCGTTTTGTCTTTGCGACCGCCTCTCCAGGACCGCCTTGATGACACGCCGTTGCATGGCCCCGTGCAATTCCCGCATATCCCCGATCCTGAGGGCCGTATCTCCGCCGTCGGAAACACCCAGGCGCTTTAGGGCCCCCGCCGTTTCCCGCTCCAGGAAGTCGTTTTCGAGGCGCATCGTTTCCGCCAGATCACAAAGACGCGCCTCGATCCGGGGGTTGTACCGCTTCATGTGCCCCATCAGGTCGAGACGGATCCTGTTTCTGAGGAATGCACGGGACTGATTTGAACTGTCCTCCCGGTAGGGGATGTTTTCCCCGTCAAGATAAGCCAGGATCTCTTCCCGGCTGACGTCGAGGAACGGCCGGATCAGCACGTTTTCCCTGACGGGCAGGATGCCCCTGAGACCCCGCGACCCCGCCCCCCGGATCAAGTTCATCAGAACCGTTTCCGCCTGATCGTGCCGTTGATGGCCCAGGGCGATTTTATCCGCGGGCAGGTCCTGGAGGAGGTGATGGAAAAAACCGTACCGCTCCCGCCTGGCCATATCCTCCAGGGAGAGGCCCTCCCGCTTTGCCAGGTTTCCGATATCCACCTGTCTTTCATGGAACGGCAGACCCAGGGTCGCGGCGGTGTTTCCCACCAGGTCCCCGTCCGCGTCGGACTCGCTCCCCCGCAGGCCGTGGTTCATATGGGCCACCACGAGGGTGACGGCCAGTTCATCCCGCAAACGGTGCAGAACCGAAAGGAGCGCCATGGAGTCGGCGCCGCCCGATACCCCCACAATGACCCGGTCCCCCCGTTTCAGCATCCCGTGGCGGCGGATGTACTTTCGAACCCTGTTGATCATGATGCCGTTCGAACCAAACTAGGCCAGCCTCTCCTTGAGTTCCCCGAAATCCTCGAAGGTAATGTCCGGCCCCAGGGCCAGCAGTTCCTCCCGATCCCCCAGGCCGTTCAGAAAAGCGCAACCGATGATCCCGGATTCCTTCGCCAGAAGGAGATCGTTGACCCCGTCACCGATCATGACGACCCGGTTCCTCGCGACGGGATACCGGGACAGGACCGCCTGCATCAGTTCCGGATCGGGTTTGATAAACGGGGTGCTGTCGGCGCCGATGATTTCCTCGAAAAATCCGTCCAGGGCCAGGGCCTCGACCATTCTCTTTGTAAAGCCGTATCTCTTGTTCGTCAGGATGATCTTCCTTTTCCCCGCAAAGTGCCGCAGGAGGTCGTAAACCCCGGGATACAGTTCCGCCTGATCCATCATGTGCCGGCCGTAATGGTCCGAAAAAATCTCCATCGCCCGTTCGCGGTACGCCCTGCCCTCTTCTCCCGTGGCCCGTTCGATGAGCTTCACCACACCGTCCCCGATGAAGGTGAGAATCTCCTCCCCGGCGATGGTGGGCAGATTCAGTTTGTTCAGGGTGAAATTCACCGATTTGACAATACCCTCTCCCGTTTGCACCAGGGTCCCGTCAAAATCAAAAATCATCAGATCGACTTCCGTCCGCATGGCCCTTCCTTTTCCCCTTTCCTAAATGAGCGGGTTATATTACAATAAACCTTCCTGGAAACCCAGGACATTAATCAATCGGATCCCGGCGGCATGGAAACATTCATCATCATCGGTCTTGGAAAAGTCGGCACATCCATCGGATATCTCCTGAAAAAAGCGGGGTTTACCATCGTCGCGGCGGTCGATGCATCGGATGAGGCCCTGGCCCGCCATATTTCCCGGACGGGCGGCAGAACGTTCCGCCACCCGGCCGACCTAGACGTCACCGCCGACTGCTACCTCATCACGACCGGTGACGACCAGATCGAACCCGTCTGCCGGACCCTGTCGGACCGCATCGAACCGGGGGCCATCGTCATCCACATGAGCGGCGCCGGTTCCCTCGCCCTTCTGGATCCGGCCCGAAGAGCCGGCGCGAAAACGGCCTGCATCCACCCCCTCCAGACCTTTTCGGATGTGGAATCCGCCATCGAGGCCCTGCCTGGAACCGTTTACGGCATCACCTGCGATCCCGGTTTACAAAGTTGGGCCGAACGTCTGGTCGCGGCCCTCGGGGGTATCCCCTTTTTCATCGACCACGGAGACCGCCCCCTTTATCATGCCGCCGCCTGCGTGGTCTCGAACTACCTCGTCACGCTCATTTACATGGCGGAACGAATCTACGGCAGGCTCGGTCTGGACGAGCAGGAGGCCAGGCAGGCTTTCTGGCCCCTTTTGCGGGGGACCATGCAAAACATCCGGGAAAAGGGCAGCGTGCCCTCCCTGACGGGCCCCATCGCCCGCGGCGATGCGGGAACCCTCGAAAAGCATCTTCTGGCTCTGGGGGCCGCCATGCCCGACATGCTTCCCCCTTACCGGGAACTGGGAAAAATCACAGCCGACATGGCGTTGAAGAAGGGGGGCATATCCTCCGTCGAATCGGAAAACATCAGGACGTTGCTATCGAAAGGAGCATGACATGAGTACACAGGCTCGAATGGACAGGGTCAGCGTGACAACGATCAGGAACATGAAGGAGAAGGGTGAGAAAATCACCATGCTGACGGCTTACGATTACCCCACGGCATTGGCGCTCGACCAGTGCGGTGTGGAGATGCTGCTGGTGGGAGACTCCCTGGGGATGGTCGTGCTCGGTTACGACAGCACCCTGCCCGTCACGATGGAGGACATGATCCACCACACAAAGGCCGTGTCACGGGGCGCCTCGTCCTCCATGGTCATCAGTGACCTGCCCTTTCTCTCCTACCACTGTTCCGTCGATGAGGCCGTCTGGAACGCGGGCCGCCTGATGCAGGAAGGGGCCCAGGGTGTGAAGCTCGAGGGGGGACGGGAAAACGCGGAAACGGTCCGGCGAATCTGCCTGGCGGGGATTCCCGTCGTGGCCCATCTGGGGCTGACCCCCCAATCGGTCCACCAGTTGGGGGGCTACCGGGTCCAGGGGAAGGATCAGGGCGCCGCGGAAAGGATGATCGACGACGCGAAGATTCTCGAAGAAGCCGGGGCGTTTGCCGTCGTTCTGGAGTGCATCCCCTCCTCTTTGGGCAAGACCATCACCGAGTCCGTCTCGATCCCGACCATCGGCATAGGCGCCGGCCCCGATTGCGACGGCCAGGTCCTGGTCATTCATGACATACTGGGTCTTTACGAGCGGTTCACGCCGAAGTTCGTCAAACAATACAGCGCCTTGAACAAAAGCATCCGGCGGTCCGTGAAAAAGTTCATGCAGGAGGTGAAGGAGGGGTCCTTCCCCGACGAGAACCACTCCTTCCGTTGAGAAATCAGGAACTGTAAACGGAAATTTTCGCCTTCTCCTTCAATTTTCTGAGGAGAGCCTCATAGGCCTGTTCCTTTTTCTGGTTTTTCAGATAACCGGTGATCCGCGACTTGATTTCCTCGTTCAGGGGCATGGCTTTCGGCCCTTCCCTGTGGAGGACCTGAATGATGTGGTAACCGTATTCGGTTTTGACGACGGGGCCGATCTCCTTTTCCTTCTGGGAGAAGGCCGCCTCGTCAAAGGCCTTCACCATCTGTCCCTTCGTAAAAACCCCCAGGTCCCCTCCGGCCTGAGCGCTGGGACAATCGGATTTCGCCGCGGCGACGTCGGCAAAATCGGCGCCATTTTGCAATTCCTTCCGGATGGCCTCCGCCTTCGCCTTCTTTTCCGCCAGGGTCCTGGCGTCGTCTTCATCTGACGTTTTCACCAGGATGTGCCGGGCCTGGACCGATTCGGGCACAAGGAACTTGTCCTTGTTGTTCCGGTAAAAATCGTTGATTTCCTTATCCGTCACTTTAGGATCCTGGGCGATCCTGGATTTGAGCAGTTTCTCGATTCGCACGCTCAGCCTGATCTCCTCTTTCGCCTGGCTCTTCGTCAATCCGTTTTTTTTCAGAAATTCTTCATAGGTCAGCTCGGGCGGAAGGGATTCCCTCAACTTGGCGGTCGCCTCCGTGATTTCCTTTTCGGACGCGGCGATTCCCAGGCGATTCACCTCGTTGCTCAAAAGGGTTTTCATGATGAAATGGTTGATGATACTCGCCCTGACTTCGTTTTTTGTCTGCTCCAGCTTGTTCGCAGGGACCTGTGACTTGATGATATTCATCTTGGCCTTCAGATCGTTTTCCAGCTCCGTTTTCGTCAGCTTGACGCCATCGACGACGATCACCGCGTCCGCCATCTCCGGCGGGGCCTGGGCGTTGTCCAGGATCGTGTCCGGCGCGGGTTCCGCGACGGTTTCCTTTTGGGCGGCCGTTTTCCCCTTGTTCGAGTCACACCCGACAACCAGCGTCAATCCCAGAAGCAGGGCGAGACAAAGGAGGATAGCGCCTTTACGAAAGCTCTTCATTGCCTGTTCTCCTCGATCGTTTGTGATCGGCCTTCCGGAATGCACGGACTTCCGGCGGCCGAATGTTCCGGCACTTTATGCCCATTGGGGCCGTCCGTCAAGGGAATATCTTTTCCCGCCCCGCGGCCCCCAAAGCCCTCTCCATATCCATCATGATTTCCAGGGCTTCCTCGGGACAGACCCCCGCGGACAGGGGGGGGCCAGAGAGGGGGCGGCCCGTTCTTTCGGCCATGCCGTTTATGGCCCGGTGCATGGCCACCCGGGGGTAACCGTGGTCCGTCAGGTGGTGAGCGAGTCTCAGGGTGGCGAGGCCGTCAAACCAGTTATGGAACTGCCGGCGCAGATTTTCCCGCCGGGGAAAGTTCCTTTTCAGCTTCTCCCAGACGGACATGAAGCCGACTTCTTCGAGAAACGGCGGGAGGGCCCCGTCAATCTCCCCCGCCGCCTCCATGATGTCCCGGCCTTCCGTGAATGAGCCGCTGTCCATCACCCCGAGCCAGTCCCGGATGATCGTGAATATGGCCGGGTCATAAAACAGGTGGGTTTCCCCCTCGTCCCGGATCAGGGCATCGACCTTCCGGCCCGTCCCGAAAGGGGTGCGCGCCGACAGGCGCGGCGAGGGGTAAACGGTCGTCCCCTCCACCGACCCGATGCCCCTTATTTTGGCGAGCTTGTTCAGAAAATAGAAATCCTCCCCGGCGAGCCTCTTCGGCATCCCCCTGACCATGGCGTAGGCCCGGGCGGAACAGACGATCGTCGAACCGATGGCATGAAACGCGTAGGGCGACCCGGCGTGCTTCAAGCCGACGCCGTGATACCGCAGGTAAGCCTCGTAGGCCGCGGCGGCCCCGCGGATGGCCTCGTCGTCGCTTTTTTCGTGGGAGAAGGGCACGACCGCCGCCAGGGTCCGGTTCAGGGCAAAGTGGCGGAACACGGATTCGAGATAGTCCGGTTCGACCCGGGTGTCCGCGTCCAGGCTCAAAAGGAGGTTCCTCCCGTTCATGTCCGGCTCCATCACGGCCAGGGCCAGATCCATGCCGATTTTTCTCGCCGTTCCCACACCGGCTTTTTCGGGAAAGGCCAGGCCGTCCGATGAGGCGTCCACATAGGCGAGTCGCATGGGGCTGTTTAGGATCCCGTCGATCCGCCTTTGCTGAACCGGATCGTTCCCCTCAACAGTTTCCCCCCGCCGGAGCCCCTCCAGAAGGGCCATGGTTTTCCCGTTGTTCCCGATCTCCTCTTCCGTTGAATGGGGACGGGCCCGATTGTTGACGACGCAGACCACGAGGGTCCGCCGCAGGGCCTCGGGGGCGTTCCTCGAAAGGCTGTGCAACGTTTCCAGGATGGCCGGATACTCCGCCAGGGCGGGAATCACGACGGCGTGATGGATCCCGCTCCATGAAGAGGCGGCCAGACGCCAGGGCCCCCTTTCGGCGTACCGGGCCAGGTACTTTTCAACATGGTTTTTCAAACTAAAAGTCTCTCTTGAACATATTCAAGTAACATATCGTAATCATTGGAATGAAACCACCTGATCGCGACGCCCCTGCGTTCCATCCGCCGGAACCAAGTCTCCTGCCGCTTGGCGAATTGATGGATTTTTGTTTCGAGGGACCGGAACATCTCCCCCTCCGAGAGACGTCCCCGGAGGTACCGGGCGATGTAGCGGTATTCGAGGCCGAAGGTGTCCAGCCTTTCCCAGGACACCCCCCCGTCCTTCAGAGCCCGGACCTCCTCGATCAGTCCGGCGTCGAGACGGTCCCGCAGTCTCCGCGTAATCCTCCCCCGCAATTCGCCCCGCTCCCACCGGATACCCACGGTCAACGGTGAAACAGCGCCCAGGGTCTCCTGTTCCGCCCCGGCCGGGTCACGACCGCCATGCCGGGCGATTTCGACGGCCCGGACCAGGCGGTCCCGGTCGTCCAGGTCCGTCCGGTTGTGCGGGATCACGTCGGTCATGGAGAAATAGAAATCCCTGAGGGCCTCCATATCCAGTCCGGCCAGGCGTTCTCTCAGGTCCGGGTCTTCGGGGACGGCCCTCAACGGGTACTTCAGAATGACCGACTCCAGGTACAGCCCCGTTCCCCCGACCAGAAGAGGGGCCTTTCCTCGGTTCCGGACCTCCCGGTAGGCGGCGGCGAAGGCCCGCTGAAAGGCGAAGAGGTTGAATTCCTCCTGCGGGTCGATGACATCGATCAGATGATATGGAACAAAACGGCCCCCCACCTCGTACTCGGACAGGTCCTTGCCCGTTCCCAGGTCCATGCCCCGGTACACCTGGCGGGAGTCGGCGGAAATGATTTCCCCGCCGATTTCCGACGCCACCCTGACGGCGATCCCCGTTTTTCCCGACGCCGTCGGCCCGAGAATAACCAGCAAATTGTGTTTTGTATTTCCGGGCAAAGTTGTGTATGGTCCTTTCCTGGATCGATCGGGTCTCTATATACCCGAATCGCCGACCAATATAGCAGAATGTTCTGATATTTTTTTCTTTCAATAAATCAAGGTTTATTGGACTTTCTTCAACGCACCAAGAGGCCAATGTGTTTGCGTGCCTTCATCCCCAACAAAAAAGGAGCCCCATTGAAACCTGGGCTCCTTACGAATTTTCTGGAGGCGGCATCCGGATTCGAACCGGAGAATAACGGTTTTGCAGACCGCTGCCTTAGCCACTTGGCTATGCCGCCTTTTCTTTTTCAAAATTGAATGGAGCGGGCGAACGGATTTGAACCGTCGACGTCTACCTTGGCAAGGTAGCACTCTACCGCTGAGTTACGCCCGCTCACGATCTTGGGTGAACTATAACAATCGGCGGATTTTGTCAATGAAAAAATCCTCGTTTGCCGCAAAGAGGGGGATGATAAGCTCTTTTGTCACGTGGAAGGCGCCTTTGGCACAGAGAGATCCTTCGTTTCACTCAGGATGACATATACCAAGTGCCCCAGGATGACATATACGAGAAGCCTCGGGATGACATGCCGCAAGCACCTCAGCATGCACGCCCCCTGTGGTCATTCATTCTTCGCTGTTCAGAGGACCAACCCCCGTGGTCATTCTGACTTCCCCCCGTGGTCATTCTTCTATGTTAAAAAAAGTCAAGTCGTCACATAGATGGATGCTCTTTCCAACATTAAAAAGGTTAAGAGAACGATGTATGGGTACGATCTTAAAACCAATCTTCTATCAACAGACAGACCT
>JAAYKM010000124.1 GCA_012522415.1 Deltaproteobacteria bacterium
ACTTTGCCAAGCTGCTGCGGTGGGCAGCCGCTTTTTTGCGTCTAATTTTCCAATGGCTTTCTAATTATCAAAGAACCATCTCTTACGGTGACGCTTTATCAAAATAGACTTTTTCAGAACCGACTATTTACTCTTTTTGTCTTTAATTAAAGCACAAGGTATGCCAGGGTGAAGGAGAGCCGGGTATCATCATGCAACCATTTGAAATAACAAGTATAAAATTATATTTCCACCCGAGGTGTTCTCCAGCTCTCGCTCATTTCCTGAAATAATCGTTCAGTCGATTGAATGAAACAATTTAAAATATTGAGCGAAAAGACCGTATCTGTCGAGATAAGCTAACCGGGCGCTTTACATGATAGAGGGTGACGAAGTACCTGACAAAAGGGGAGGCTTGGGGAGATGCGCCGTTTACATTGTCATGGATTTGCGATTAGCGGATTGTGACCCTTGGGCATGACAGTCATCGATTCCCGTTGCGAGATCGGCGCGAGCATGCTTTAATGGAAATCATTAGAGATGCATCGCCGATTTCAGCCTGTTTCGAAGGGCAAACCGTCTTGTTCGCTGCTCCGTAACAGGCCTTGCCTTGCCGGGGTATGAAGTTGCACATGCATGCCGTGGATGGGCAGATGTGTGAAAGAGGATCGGAGTGTTGCAAGCCGGTTTCGGGCTGTATGTCATCATACATATCAGAATGCTGGGCGACCGGAGCGGTTTTATCACTTGCCATGTTGGTGTATAATCGGAAGGGGTACATGACACTGGATAACGCCAACAAGAGCCCCGTAATGGGTATCGAAAGAACCGTTATTCATCTGTTCGCATACGAGCATCCTATCAATTTCCCGGCTCTCCGTCAGCAAAGCTCGGCAACAAGCTTTAGACAGGAATCCCCATGTTTATGGATGGGAGAGTGTCCGACAGAAAATGTTGTGCGTGACCCATGAAAACCGCATCCCACTGAGAATCAGATCAGCATATTGCACGCATTAGGCATTGTGGAACGCACAGACGGTTGTGTAAAGATGTCCGTGCGAAAAAGAAGGATTTATTTTAAACGGTAACGCAATGAATAGAAAAAAATCCTTAATTATTCCGACCATACTATGCGGAGGTGCGGGTACACGTCTCTGGCCACTATCCCGAGACAGTTATCCTAAACAACTTCTGCCCCTTGCATCAGAAAAGACAATGCTACAGGAAACAGCAGTTCGGATGCTTGGCTTTACCCATCCGAAAATTGACGTTTCAAATCTCCCCCTGATAGTCTGTAACGAGGAACATCGTTTCCTTGTCGCGGAACAGATGCGAAACATCGGGATTGGCCGAGCTTCGATTATCCTGGAGCCGTTCGGTCGTAACACCGCTCCTGCGCTTACCGTTGCAGCACTTCATGCGACACAAAATGGACAGAATCCTTTATTGCTTGTTATGCCTTCGGATCATGTTGTATCGGATATCAGCGCTTTTCATCGGGCGCTCACAGTGGGTGCAAGACACACCCTTTCAGGCGCGATAGTTACTTTCGGCATTGTTCCTGATGCACCGGAAACAGGTTATGGGTACATTCAAGCCGATGATGAAGCCCCGATTTCGGACGAGATTTTTCCCATTATCCGTTTTGTAGAAAAACCTGACCGAAAAGCAGCACAAAGTTATCTGGCAGCCGGTGGATATTACTGGAATAGCGGTATGTTCTTTATGCAGGCGGAAACGTGGCTGAAGGTAATCAAGCAACTGCAACCCGTGATGTTTCAAGCTTGTCATACCGCCTTTGAGCGAGGGAAACACGACACTGATTTTTTGCGACTTGATCGTGAATCGTTTGCCGCATGTCCTGCCGATTCCATCGATTATGCGGTTATGGAGAGGCTGGGTTTATTACCTGAATCAGGCACCCACGGCATAGTTATGCCAATAAATGTGGGCTGGTCCGATGTAGGGGCTTGGGACGCTGTGTGGCAGATCAGTAAAAAAGACAGCAAGGGAAATAGTGTTACCGGTGATGTTCTGTTGGAGGATACGGAGTCATCTCTGGTTATCTCCACCTCCCGTTTAGTGTCCTGTGTGGGTATCAATGAGCTTGTCGTGGTTGATGCATCCGATGCGGTTTTAATTGCAAGGAAAGACAAGGCACAAAACGTCAAGCAAATTGTGGAAAAACTTAAGGAAAAAAACCGGAAAGAGGGTAGGGTACATCGCAGAGTATATCGCCCATGGGGATGGTATGATTCTTTGGAACAAGGAGAGCGGTTTCAAGTCAAACACATTTTGCTTAACCCCGGCGCTATGCTCAGCTTACAGTGGCACAAACACCGTTCTGAGCATTGGATTATCGTTAAAGGAACGGCCAAGATCACGTACGGCGCTGAAACGATTGTTCTCAATACAAATCAATCGATTTTCATTCCCGCTGGGAAAAAGCATCGTGTAGAAAACCCTGGCCGGGATACACTCGAACTTATAGAAGTCCAGTGTGGTTCTTATCTTGGAGAAGACGATATTATCCGGCTTGAAGATCATTACGGCAGGGTATAGAAGAATTTGAGGAAAATAAAATGAAACGAATTGCACTCATCACCGGTGTCACAGGACAGGATGGCTCATATCTGGCCGAATTTCTGTTAGAAAAAGGATATGAAGTTCATGGTATTAAACGCCGTGCGTCACTTTTCAACACAGACCGGATTGACCACCTCTATCAGGATCCTCATGTGAGTGATCGCCGCTTTATCCTTCACCATGGTGATTTAACCGATTCGTCCAACTTGATTCGGGTTATTCAACAAATTCAGCCATCTGAAATATACAACCTTGCCGCCCAGTCGCATGTGGCCGTTTCCTTTGAAGTACCGGAATATACGGCCAATTCTGATGCGCTCGGTACCTTACGCCTTCTGGAAGCCATACGCATCCTGGGACTGGACAAAACAACCAGATTCTATCAGGCCTCCACTTCTGAATTGTTTGGTAAAGTTCAGGAGATACCACAAAAAGAAACAACGCCGTTTTATCCGCGCAGTCCTTACGCAGTTGCCAAATTATATGCCTATTGGATTACCGTCAACTACCGTGAGGCTTACGGGATGTATGCTTGTAACGGCATTCTTTTTAATCATGAATCCCCTGTCCGTGGAGAGACATTTGTTACTCGCAAAATCACGCGGGCTCTGGCGCGCATTAAACTGGGCCTGCAGGATGCACTTTATATGGGCAATCTTGATGCGAAACGGGACTGGGGGCATGCCCGTGATTACGTTGAAATGCAGTGGCTTATGCTCCAGCAAGATGCACCGGAAGATTTTGTCATCGCTACAGGCGTGCAATACAGTGTTCGCGATTTTATCAATGCGGCGGCAACAGAACTGGAAATGAAAATCCGCTGGGAAGGCAAGGGGTTGGACGAGATCGGCTATTGGTGTTCGAACGGTACGACGGTTGAAGATAAGCCGATTGTTCGCATTGATCCCCGCTATTTCCGGCCCACAGAGGTGGAAACCCTTTTAGGCGACTCGACCAAAGCACGAGATAAACTTGGATGGATGCCGAAAATCTCCTTTCAAGAGCTTGTTGCCGAAATGGCCAGAGAGGACTTTAAAATGGCTGAACGGGACAAGCTGGTGAGAACAAGCGGTTATACGGTGTACTGCCATCATGAGTGAGTTTTCAAGTAAATGAGAATCTATACCGAATTTTCCATCGGGACATTGGTCGACTTACGTTGTCCGACATGGCAGGTCTGGCGGATAGCCGGTAAGCGCTTCCCTTTTCCCGCTTTGCGGCCCTGTCATTAAAACCATGCTCACCGTTCAGGAACGGGGACTCCCGTTCATCACATTGAAAGAAGCGACAATTCGCGTCAGGGATCGGTTTATTCTGCCCGGGACGTCCTGGGAAATCAGAACCGGCGAACAGTGGGCCGTACTGGGCCCCAACGGGGCCGGTAAATCCTCCCTGGTCAAGGCGCTCACGGGCGAGCTGCCCTGCGTGCGCGGCAGGATCACGCGTCACTTTCGGAAAGAGACCCGCGAGGCCGTCGGTTACGTCTCTTTTGACCTTCAGGAATATCTCGTCGCGGCGGAAGACGCCCACGACATGGGGCACAACGGACTGGAAGGGCGGTTGAAGGCAAGGGAGACGATTCTCGAAGGCTTTTGTGATCGTCCCGCCGACATGGACGCGTTCAACCGGATCGTGGACCTGCTGGGGATTCGCCGCCTCCTCGACAGGAGGTTTCGTCATCTTTCCTCCGGAGAGATGAGAAGGGTAATCATCGCCCGGGCGCTCATCAGGTCACCGGAAATGCTCATCCTGGACGAGCCCTTTGCGGGTCTGGACGCCCGCTCCCGGAAGACCGTGCGGGAGACGATCGAGGGGCTCATTGCCGGGGGCATGCAGGTAATTCTCGTGACTCATCGCCAAGAGGAGATCTTCCCGTGGATTTCCCATGTTATTTGCCTGAAAAATGGCAGGGTGTTTTCCCAGGGATCGAGGGATGAGGTGCTCACGCCGGAAAATCTCAAAAGACTGTATCTTCGCGAGCAGAGTGGGACCCGGCCAGGTCTGGACCGGGGCCGTGCCCTTGACACCGCCGCCGGCGGGACGGGGGAAATCATGGTTGAAATGAGGCAGGTAACGGTCAAATACGGCGAGGCGACCATCCTCGATCACCTCGACTGGACGGTCAGGCGGGGGGAGAATTGGGCAGTCGTCGGGCCCAACGGCTCGGGAAAATCCACCCTCCTGAGCCTTGTCACGGCCGACAATCCGCAGGCCTACGCCAACGAGATTTATCTTTTCGGCAGGCGCCGGGGAACCGGCGAGAGCCTCTGGGAAATCAAGCGTCGCATCGGCATGGTTTCAGCGGAACTCCAGGTTCGATACAGGCGGGACATTACGGTCTATGACGTGACGGCGTCAGGCCTGTTCGAGTCCATCGGGCTTTATCGACGACTGACCGCGACGCAGACAGAACAGGTTGAGAGGTGGCTTGGCTTTTTCGGCATTGCCGATATGGCCCACAGGATATTCACGAGGCTCTCTTACGGCGAGCGGCGCATGATCCTGCTGGCCCGGGCGATGGTCAAATCGCCGGAAATGCTCGTCCTGGACGAGCCCTGCCAGGGACTGGACGGGGAGAATAGACGCCTGTTTCTCGATATGGTGGAGATGGTCGGCAGCCGGACGGACACCACCGTCATCTACGTTACCCACTACGAAAGCGAAATTCCGAAATGCACCAACCGCATACTCCGCCTGGAGAAACCGCTTTGCAGTCTGCCGTCATGATCGCTTGCCCCGTCGGCGTCCGCCCGGATGCGCTTTTACGCTCCGCGTTGCCCTGCACTGATTCTTCGAGTCGTGTAAAGGCTCTTGGCCGCTCAACGGTTCGCTTATGCCGGACATCACACAATCTCCCGTATGGTCGTCGGAATGCCGCACCTATTGCCTGGAAAACCTCGCCACAGACGCCGAGGCGTTCACTTCTTATGGCGAGAGCCTTGCTCTTAGCTTCGATCGTAATTTCTTGCAGCGCCTTGAGATCCCGTTCGCTGTTGGCCCATTCGAAACGATGATCGGTCTGAGAGCCAGTTCTTTGCGGAGGACCGGAGCCAGGTAGCCGCATAAGACATGCCCACGGATGGTTTCATCCTGGAGTGAATCGATGATCGTCCGGCGATCCGAGACATCCTTACGGGCCTGCTTCTCAGTGAGGCAAAATAGCCAATTTCGGCCACAATCACTTTAATTTTAGGGCTCATTTCCGGTTTGTCCTTGAAAAAAGGGTGTCCCCTTGCACGTTTCTGAAATTACAAAGTCGTATCTGAAAAACATCATAACCATTTAATATTAATTGACAATGATCATTTTTTATGCGATGTAATTTGCAAGATTTTAACCCTTAACCCCTATTTTTCTTGCAAATTACACAGATGAAAC